>JBALXG010000379.1:0-3402 GCA_036961055.1 Leeuwenhoekiella sp.
TCCTGCCGTAGGCGTTATGGATATGTTGCGTTACCACACGTTTACAGCCGGTGCCGGTTGGGCATACGATTATGGCACCTCAGAAGACAGCAAAGAAATGTTTGAATACATAAGAAGTTATTCTCCCGTTCAAAATGTAAAAGAGGGTGTAAAATATCCGGCAACTCTGGTTACAACCGGTGATCATGATGACCGCGTGGTTCCTGCTCACAGTTTTAAATTTGCAGCAGAATTGCAGGAAAAACAAGCTGGCGATGCACCAGTTCTTATCCGTATTGAGACAGACGCAGGTCATGGTGCCGGCACACCAGTAAGTAAAACCATTGAGCAATATGCAGATATTTACTCATTTACGCTGTATAATATGGGTTATGATGTACTGCCAGATAAAACTCAGAAAAAAGTAAAAGGATAATTGCGACAGGCAAAATTTTTCTAGACCTACAAGGATATTTTTAGGCCAATTAGGTTTTTCCAGACTAGACCTACAAGGTTTTTGAAACCTTGTAGGTCTTAGGTTTATTTTGAAAAACCTTGTAGGTCTATTATATTGAACTATGCTTAAAGTCAACATAAAATCTTTTGCTTATTTAGAAGATCCTGTCTTAGAAAATATTGATTTCACAGTAAATAAGGGAGATCATATTTCTATTTTGGGCGAAAGCGGTTGCGGAAAAAGCACCCTTTTACAGTTGATTTATGGCTTATTTCAGTTAAAAAACGGAGAGATTTTCTGGGGTGAAAAGAAGGTTTTAGGTCCGGATTTTAATCTTATTCCCGGAGAACCATATATGAAATACCTCGCGCAGGATTTTGACCTTATGCCTTTTATTTCAGTCGCAGATAATATCGCGAAGTTTCTCTCTCGCAATTTTATGAAAGCACGCAATGAGCGTGTTGCTGAATTACTTGAGGTTGTAGATATGCAGCAATATGCAGATACTCATGCAAAATACCTGAGTGGTGGGCAGAAACAGCGCGTCGCGCTCGCCAGAGCGATTGCAAAGGAGCCAGAGTTATTGCTTCTTGATGAGCCTTTTAGCCATATAGATAATTTTAGACGGAATGCCTTGCGGCGAAATCTATACGCATATCTAAAAAAACAGAATATTACATGCATCACAGCCACGCACGATAGTGAGGAAGCGCTTACTTTTTCTGACGAAATTAAAATTATGCGTGACGGAACTTTTATACAAACCGGTACGCCGGAAGAGCTTTTTACTAAACCAAAAAATGAATATATAGCATCCTTTTTTGGAGATGTAAGCCGATTATCAGCCTCAGATTCTGAAGAAAAATTGCTTCTTTTACCACACGAGCTAAAAGTGAGTGACGCCGAAACCAATTTATCTGTAACCGTCAATAAATCGTACTTTAAAGGCAATTTTTACCTGATTCAAGCCGATTTTAATGGCGAAAAAGTATTTTTTCATCATGATAAAAACCTCCCAAAAGGGGCAAAAATCTACCTAAAATTAGGCAAAATCGGCTAACTCTTTGCCTACCAGACTTCCTATCGCCACGCCAATACCAGAAAGCCGAATACCACAAAATACATTTTCAGACATTTCTTTTAGTATTGGTTTTTTCTTATCTCCCACACCCATTATTCCGCTCCAGCGGTGATCAATCTCATATTCATGATTGGGTATAATTGTATTCTTCAGTAAATCATCCAGATATTCCTGAATAATTGCAGTGGTTTCAAATACATCTGTGTTTTCTGTTTTCTTATCAATATTTCGGCCACCGCCAAGTAAAATCCTGCCATCAATATTTCTAAAATACAGATATCCTTCGTCAAGGTGAAAAGTGCCTTTTATTTGGAGATTTTTAATGGGTTTTGTAACCAGAATCTGTGATCGCGCGGCTTCAACTTCAGGCAATCCAAGTTTTGAAGACAAACCATTTGTTGCAATAAATAGTTTGCGTGTTTTGAATGACAAATCCTGAGTTTTGATTTCAACTGTATTACCAAAGTCTTCAAAAGACTCAACTGTCTGATTATTGAGAATGAGAATGTTATTTACCTGAGCGAGCCTGAGCAAAGCCTGCATCATACTACCGGTATTTATCTGCCCTTCAGTAGTATTAAAAATGAGTTTTGGCTGAATATTCTTAAAACTGAATTTATTTTCCGCAACAGCGAAAGCCTCCTCATTAAAGATAGAACTAAGCAACTTATTTACAGATTCCATCTGGTCAAAGCAAGCTTCGTATAAATCTTTATTTCGCTCAAAAAACAATTCGTAGCCACCCCGTTGATTATAATCAATCGCTTTATCACCTAAAGTTGCTCTAAGAAGATTAAGCCCATCATAACGCATCTTGATTATTTGTAAAACTTCATCTTCTGTATGCGCTTTCAGATCACTTAAAATTTCAGATAAGCTACCAAAACAGGCAAAGCCCGCATTTTTTGTACTCGCGCCGCTGGGTAAACTCCCTCTTTCCAGAACAAGAATTTTAGAAAGCGGGTATTTTTTTCTTAACTGAAGAGCACAGTTTAAACCTGTGATTCCGCTTCCCACTATTGTAAAATCCACATGAGAGAACCAGGTTTGTAACTCCCAATATGAAAAGCTTTGTTTCATAATAATTTTTTTAAAAAGAGTAAATTAAAAAGCTCCTTAAACAAATATAGAATTGTCTAAGGAGCTTTGATAAATTATAGTGAATTTAAAAATTCAATTACTCTTCCTGAACTTCTGGTTTCATTTTAAAATCTTCCATAAATTTTGTGGTGTAATTACCCGATATATATTCAGGATCTTCCATTAATTGTCTGTGGAAAGGAATAGTTGTTTTTACACCTTCTATTACAAACTCGTCAAGGGCACGCTTCATTTTGTTAATCGCCTCATCCCGTGTTTGAGCCGTTGTAATGAGCTTTGCGATCATAGAATCATAGTTAGGCGGAATAAGATAACCACTATAAACATGAGTGTCTATACGCACACCATGACCTCCCGGCGCATGAAGGTTTGTAATACGACCCGGTGATGGTCTAAAATTATTATAAGGATCTTCAGCATTTATACGACACTCGATAGAATGCAGTTGCGGAAAGTAATTTTTCCCAGAAATAGGTACACCTGCAGCAACCAGAATTTGCTCGCGTATTAAATCATAATCTACTACCTGTTCTGTAATGGGATGCTCTACCTGAATTCTGGTATTCATCTCCATAAAATAGAAGTTGCGATGTTTATCTACTAGAAATTCTATCGTTCCTGCTCCTTCATATTTTATATATTCTGCGGCTTTTACAGCAGCATTACCCATATCTTCCCTTAGCTTATCTGTCATAAAGGGAGACGGAGTTTCTTCGGTGAGTTTTTGGTGACGTCTTTGAATAGAACAATCACGTTCAGAAAGATGACAAGCTTTACCACTACT
>JBALXG010000037.1:0-12382 GCA_036961055.1 Leeuwenhoekiella sp.
CTGGGCCCTGATGTAAACTACATGGAGCCTGCTTATGATTTTGGCAAGAACAAATCGCCCAATGGAGTTATAGAATATAAGAGTGATGCCTTTGATGGCAAACTTCAGGGATTATTGATGGTGGTGCGCTTTAGCGGTCAGGATGATGTGATGGTGCTGGATCCTAAAAGTAATGGTGATATAGCAGAGGTATATACCAATATCCCGGGATTGCGCAAAGATGCCCAGACCCCATTTGATGATCCTCTGGAGATTGTAGAAGACCCTAAAACCGGTAATCTCTATGTCTCAGAATATGATAGAGACAATAATAGGCATGCCCGTCTTACCCTGTTAAGAGCTAAAATACAAGCAACAGGAACTGAAGAAATTGTTTATACACAACAATTTAATTTTCAAACGCCTGATAACATTTCCATTTCTCCAGAAAATTATGCAGATGACTTGGGTAAACCATATACTACACAACAAACTCCGTTTGGAAATGTTGATTTTGGCTGGGTCGAGCCAGGATCAAGTATACCAGCTGATGCGTCAATGAATGCACGAAATAGAAATAAAGGCGATACTAACGATGACCCTCTACTTAATACTTTTACTCATTTAGGTCATAAAAAAACAAATCTGTATCCTACACTAGATTGGCTTGTAAAGGTGCCAAACGGAGAATATTATGTTGATATAAGTGTGGGAGAACCTTTATATAGAGATAGTTACCACAAATTAGATGTAAATGGTGTAACTGTCATAGATTTTGATCAGCAAAATGCCAATCCACAAAATTTAAATAATTATCAAAATGTGAAATTGATTAATGTTACAGACGGGTTTTTGAGATTGTCTTTAGCTGAAGGAGGGGTCAACACTAAGTTAAACTTTTTAAGAATAGCTCCGGTTAGTACAGCTCTTTTACCTCCGATTATTTCTGCGAATTTTCAAGGTGACTCTTATGAAGATGATGTTTACATTGATTCTGTAGATGTAACTGTTGATGTTGAAGATCAAAGTAATAGTGGAGAGATTAATTTAGTATATCAACTTGATGACAATGCACAACAAGATTATACGGGCTCTTTAAGTATTTCTTCTTTAGGCTCGCATAGATTAATGGTAACTGCGACAGATGGAAATGGAAATAGTTCTATTGAAACCTATAATTTTGAGATTCAAAATTCCACTGGAGCTCTGTTGTATGTTGAAAACATGACCAAAGTTCCTACAACTAACAGAGGCTTTCCGGCAGATGATTATTTTACATTTCATAGAGTTAAACAGGCAGACCAAGCATTGGTACACGATTCTAATACATTACGTATAAATAATACTGGTACTGGAGATTTAATTGTTTCTAATATTGTTATTTCAGACTTGACCAAATTTACATACACAATCTCATCTGATAATAATGAGACTAATGTATTTCCTGTCACTATAAAACCAGGAGCATATAGAGACGTGAAAATTAATTTTATAGGAGAGACAGAATACGGTAAAGGAAATAAAGCCATTTATATAGAAGAAATAAAAATTGTTTCAAATGCCGACAATAAGTTTGATAATATTGCTACTCTTCATGGTACTTATATGTACAAAAAAGAAGGAGGAAATGAGATAAACGCTCAGCAGGCAATTGAAGCATTTGGTTTTAAAACTAGTATGTTAAGTATAGTAAATACTGAAGGAACTATAACTCCTAAAAATAAAAAACCATATGCACCTAACTCTACTTATCCTACAGTAGAAAATGTTGAAGCTGGTTACGAAGGTGATTTTGTGGGATCAGCAAATTTTGTGCAGGCAGACCCTACAAAACCTATTATAGGAATGCATTTGGCAGCTTTTCATGGCCTCTCTTCTGATGGTGCAAGACTAATACAAGTCAATGGGTCAGGAACTGTAGGAGGTATGGATTTTAAGCAAAACCCTTATTATTATCAGACACTGTTACCCGAGGGAAATAATGGTTCATATTGGAGTTATGATACTGTAGATAATATCTCTGGACCATTTCGTATAGAAGCAGCCTATTATCCTACGAGCGGAACTTATAATTCTGAAGGTAAATTAGTTTTAGGAGCCAGAGTATATAAAGTAATAGATCATCAGGGCAATATTATTCCCAATGAATATATAGTGATTCAGGATTTCGTTGGTAATGGGTGCGATTCTGGTGGAGGAAACTGTGATTTTAATGATAATATTTTTTACTTTATTAATATCAGACCCCAGTCCTCACCCACTGTAAATAAAATTGAAGACCATCTGGTTAAAACAGATACGATCTTTAACTATGATATACATACTTATTTTAATAAAGGTTATGCAGGGAATGAGTTAATATATTCTGCAAGATATGATGATGCAGCTCTGCCAGACTGGCTAACTATAAATGCTGCGACTGGTATTATTACCGGGGTCCCACCAGCAGACCTAAATGAATTTTCTATACCAATTCAAGTGCTAGCAAAAGATTTAAATAATCTTCAAGTTTCATCTACTTTTAATTTATTAATTGATAAGGATGTTATAGCGGTTGATGATTATGAAAATACTTTTGTCAATACATCTTTAGAATTAAATAATCTTTTAATTAATGATATTGAAGTAAATAATAATGATCTAAATATTATAGCCATATCTCAACCGTCTAATGGCGAGGTTAATCTTAATAGTATTACAAATACTGTAACTTATACTCCTTCAAAAGATTTTGTAGGTATGGATATTATCTCTTATACTGTAGCTAACTCAAATGGAATTTCTGATAAAGCTAATGTGTACATTACAGTTCTTGACCAGACAGCATCTCAAGGCTTTGAGTTGCGTATAAATGCCGGTGGACCTGAAATAACTAATAATGGAAAAATTTTTATAGCAGATCAATATTTTGAAGGAGGTAATGATTATACCAATGTTCAGGCTACGGTGTCTGATATATATCAAAGTGAAAGGACCTCTTCATCTCAATACTTTGACTATAACATTCCTGTAGAAGATGGAACTTATGATGTTGTTCTTCATTTTGCAGAAATTTACCACGGTGTAAGTGGAGGAGGAGAAGGCGGAATTGGTAAAAGAATATTTGATGTAAATATTGAAGATACTGTGGTCTTAGATAATTATGATATTACAAAAGAAGTTGACGCAGATGTTGAAACATCTAAGACTTTCACAGTTTATGTTTCTGATGGAATATTAAATATTCATTTTTCGGCTCAATCTAATTTAGGAGGGGTTGATCAGCCTAAATTATCTGCACTTGAAATTTTAGGAACTTGTAACTCCCTATCGGCTCCGTGGAATAACAGAGATATAGGTGACGTGGCAAGTATGGGATCTGCCTGTTATGGTAATCAAACTTTTACCGTAAACGCATCAGGGTCTGATATATGGTTTAATGATGATGAGTTTCATTATGTATACCAAACATTAAGTGGTGATGGCGAAATAATAGCTCAGGTTTCAGAATTAGAAAATTCAGATAATTGGGCTAAAGCTGGAGTTATGATGCGTAAAAGTTTAAATCCGCAATCAGCATCTGCTCAAGTGATAATATCCCCTAATCCGAATAATTCTGGTAATTTTGGTTATACATATCAATTTAGAAAATATGACGGGTCAAGTATGGATGGGAATTCTTCAAATGCAGTAGATATTCCTGCAGGTATCCCCTACTATGTAAGACTTGTACGTAGTGGTAATATTTTTAAAGGTTATGTGTCGGCAGATAAAAATGATTGGACGTTTATAATGCAGCAGGAGATTCAAATGGAGGAAACTATTTATGTTGGTCTTGCGACAACCTCACATAATGATGGTGTTACGACTACTGCAAGTTATAGAAACGTTGATATAATTAAAAATACTACTAGGCAATTACAAATAAATCCTAAAGTATTAGGCCTTGCACAAGATAAAAATAGCGTTGCACAAGTAAATATTTCTATGTATCCCAATCCAGCTTCAAAACAGGTTAATATACATTTGTCTAATAGTTCCTCTAAATTGAAAAAAGTTAATCTATATGATTTAAATGGTAGTCTTATAAGGAGCTATAATGCTAAAAGCATTCAGGCTGATGATGGATATCAATTCAGGGTAGATTATTTGCAAGAAGGCGTATATATAGTAAATTTGATATTTGAAAATGGATATTTTAAACATAAACGGCTTGTCATAGGGTATTAATTTTTCTAATAAAAAGAGGCTGAAAAGCCTCTTTTTATGTTTAATCACCCACAAAATATATTTTAACTAACTTAATTATGTGTTAAATAGATTAACCAAAGTAATTTAATATCGTTAAAAAAATACTGTTCTACCCTTCTTTTCACAGAGCTATTTTCGTTTGACCGATGAATATTATCATTTAGGCTAAAACTTAATTATATGCTTAGAACGGCTGATTTCATTTTCTATCTTGCGGCAGTAAAAGGAAGAATACTCTGGCTTAGAGCCAATAATCAGATTTTACAAATGGATGATTCCCAAATCTATCTGCAAGTAATACGACTATAGCTGTGGCAATTTCTTAATTTAATTGCTGCTGAAATGAAAAAAAATTACCAATTACTTTTTAATAAGTATTTATTATTAAACGTTATAATTTTAACGATGTGGCTGCCTACTCTAGGCAGGGCGTCTGGCTTTGAAGGTGAATTAAATAAGGCATCGTCATTTGTATCTAGCAAGTATAATACTTTAGATAAAAATAATATAGATGTTAAAAGTCAGGATGATTTATCATTACAATTTAGTGAAGCCGAGTTAAACTTTACAGGTAAAGTTGGAAGTGTAATTCAAGGTCAATCTGTGACTGTATCGGCTAGCTCAGGTTCTCCAAGATTTTCAATTTCTGATGATCCGGCTTCAAGTGATTGGCTCGTATTACCAAAATCAACTGATGCTGATGGTGCTTTTGCTTTGGGAGATTTGCTTTTCACAATTAAATCAGGACTTACTGTTGGGCATTATGATACCGTTGTTTTTGCAATTGATGAATCAGGATTAGGATATAGCAGTGCGCAAATAACAATTAATCTTGATATTACACCTGCCGACATCACACAACCTTCTTTTACAAACGTCACTCCAAACGACAGTGAGACAAATGTTGCAATCAGTGATTTTCAGATTAATGTAGAAGTTTTACTTCCCGAAGGATATGAGCTGAATTCTGAAACGTTGAATGGTAATGTAAACCTTTATGAGATTGATGATGATGGTGACGAAGTTTTTATTACATCAAATTCTAATGATACAGGTGGAGGAGATGCAATTACAACTACTCCATCTTCCGAACTCAAAGAATTTACTAGATATATATATCGTATAGATGGAGTGGAGGCTAATAAGATAGGAGCTGTAGATGAGAGAATACCCTTTTCTTTTTTTGAATCTTCATTTACTACTGGCGAAAAGAGCGTTGAGGTTATTCCTATAAGGGACTTAAGTGGAGTGGAATTTACAAAAGTTTTAGGTGGCGATGCTTTAGGTGAAGGCACAATTGACGAGCGTTTTTCCAGTCTTACCATAGGACCTGATGGTAAATTGTATGGTAGTACCCTTGGGGATTTTGAATCAGATGGGAAGATTTACAGATGGGACATAAATCTTGACGGAACATTAGCTAATCTCGAAATCTTATCACCCGAGCTTACAGGATCACCTCACCCCGATGATCCTAACAAAAGTGATAGGGGTAATAACAACCGTTTAATTATTGGTTTAGTTTTTGATCCCTCTTCAACAGCAGATAACCTCGTAGCTTATGTCACGCACAGTATGGCGGCTCTAACAAAAGCACCTGAATGGGATGGTAAGTTGACGCGGCTTAGTGGGCCCAATCTTTCTACAGTTGAAGATGTTCTGATACATCTTCCACGTTCTATAAGGGATCATATGACCAATAGTATGACCTTTGATTCTGCGGGAGCTATGTATATCGTTCAAGGCAGTAATTCTGCAGGGGGTGCACCAGATGCTACTTGGGGAAATCGTCCCGAGAGTCTTCTATCAGGCGCTGTTCTTAAACTTGATTTGGATAAGCTTCCCGCAAAGCTTCCATTAAGTGTACATACAAGCAGTGATATTGCTGTGATCAATAATGCTTCTTCCAGTAGTCTGACAATGAGTGACGGGACATACAATCCCTATGCGGATCAGGCTCCTTTAACTATTTTTGCCACAGGAGTACGTAATGCGTATGATCTGGTTTGGCATTCTAATGGTTGGTTATATATGCCAACTAATGGTACAGCAGGTAATGAAAAAACATCTCCTAATTCTCCGGCTTATACTCTGGGCTCACCTCTAGCCCGTCGTATTGATGGACGAACCTCTATCGGGGCCGTTCCTCAAATGCTTGGTGGTGAGACTCAGAAGGATTGGTTGTTCAAGACGCGTGGTGGTAGTTATCATGGTCACCCCAATCCCTATCGTGGCGAGTTTATATTGAATCATGGGGGTAAAGCATATAGTGGTATTCCCGGACAGGCAAATACTAATTATAGAGATGTGATTAAATATCCTTCAGATCTTGGTCCAGATGTTAACTATATGGAGCCAGCTTATGATTTTGGAAAAAATAAATCGCCCAATGGTGTTATAGAATATAAGAGCGATGCATTTGAAGGTAAACTTCAGGGATTATTAATGGTGGTGCGTTTTAGTGGTCAAGATGACGTAATGGTTCTTGACCCAAAGAGTGATGGAGATATAGCAGAGGTTTACACAAATATCCCTGGGCTTAAAAAAGATGCTCAGACCCCTTTTGATGATCCTCTAGAAATTATTGAGGATCCTAAAACGGGTAACCTATATGTTTCAGAGTATGATCAAAATGATAGTAGTCATGCTAGACTAACATTACTTAGAGCTATGATCCCTGCAAGCGGAGCTAGTAAAATTGTCGCATCTAACAAAGAATTATTATTTGAAACAACCGTAAATGATAACGGTTCACAACAAGATTCTAGGCAATTAAAGGTATCAAATGAAGGGAATAAAGTAGTCAACATCTCTAATGTTGCTATTGAGGGAGCTTTTGCAGATCAATTTAAATTTGAGGAGCCATTAAATAAGATGGCCATTTATCCGGGAGAAAGTATAACATACACTGTCACATATCAGCCTTTAATTGACACTACTAATCTTGGATATCAAGATGCTAAAATGTTAATACAAAGTGATGATAAAATTAATCCAGAACTTAAAATAGGTCTTTATTCACTTAAAAAACAGGGATATTCTAATAGTAATGAACCTGCTCTTCAAGACGTATTAAGCACATTAGGGGTTAAAGTTAACGTGGGTTGGGCATCTTTAATTAGTCCTTCACAGGACGCTCTTTTAGGAGATGAAATAGCAGTAGATAGATGGATTAAATCCGGTAGTTTACCAGTGAAGATTACCGCTCTTGGAAGATATTCTAACTCAGAAGCAGCATCTTTTGGTTGGTATACCTCAGATGAAACTTTTGCTACTCATGAAAAAGGTGTTTTTGCAGAAGGTGTTAGAAATTCACAAATTCTAAATCCAATAGTGTCATCAGAGAATTCAACAGTTGATACCTTAGATTCTAAATTTGGAATATACGTAAAATTGAATGAATCTGAGTCTTTTATTTATTCAGAAGATTACCTAAATACCTCAGATTTTCAACATAAAGCTCGTATTTACTCTATGAAGGATAGATCTGGAAATATTGTCCCTAATACTTATATTCTTGCTTTTGAAGTAAATGATGCTGTAGACTATCAAGATTATATTTTTAAACTTGAAAATGTAAATGCTGTAGAAGCAGATAACGTTCCTCCTACCATTACTGCTAAATTTGAAGGAGCCACTAATGATTCTGCTGTTTATACAAGTTCTGTGGAGGTCACGCTTCAGGCATCAGATCCTACTAATAGGGCTTCAGTGACAAGTCTTACTTATATATTAGATGAAAATAAAGAAACAGCTTATACTGAAAGTTTCAGAGTTTCAGAAAATGGAAATCATACGCTACATGTTAAGGCTATTGATGAAAATGGAGGAGTTTCGGAGGAGGATTATAATTTTACCATCGACTCAGAACCTCTGCTCTATGTAGAAAATATGAATAAGATTCCTACTACAAATAGAGGTTTCCCTGCAGATAATTACTATTCATTTAATAGGTTAAAAAATACAACAGCAAATGAAGGGTTGCCTACCCATGATTCAAATGTTATGCGTTTGAATAATACGGGTACTGGAGATCTGATTATTTCTGAAATTAATGTATCAGACACAACGAAATTTACATATGAAATCATAACTGATGATAATGTGCCTGTTACGCTGCCTTTGGTTATAGCTCCAGGAGCGTACAAAGATTTAAATATAAAATTTATAGGTGAAATAATCGATGGCGCGGGTAATGCTAAAACTTTATATAAAGAGGCAATAACCGTGATTTCAAACTCAGAAGATGAGATTCAAAATACTTCTGTATTACATGGGGCATTTGCTTCTAAAACAGAAGGAAATAATGAAATAAGTGCACAGGAAATTATTGATGTTTTAGGTTTTAAAACAAGTATGTTAAGTCTGGTAAATGAGGAAGGAACAATAAATCCTAGAAATAAAAATAAAACTAGACCTTCTTCAAATTATCCTACCGCAGATAATACAGATGCGGGATATGAAGGAGATATGATTATCTCACCTACATTTGTGCAAGCAGATCCATTAAAGCCCGTTACGGGCATACAAGTGATGGCTCTTCACGGTCCTGAGACTGGCCTTTGTAAGTTTGTCGAACTTAACTCTGGTGATGTAGTAGGAGGTATTAGTTTTAGACATGATAAAACTCAGTACCAAACTTTATTTCCTTTAGGTACAAAGGGCTCTACAGTAATGAATTACGGTGTAGCAGAATCAATTACTGAACCTTTTAGAATTTCAGTAAATAATTTATATGCTACAGGAGGAGGATCCGATTTATATGGTTCAAATCCTGATTTATTAGGAGTGCGAGTTTATAAGGTTATCAATCAGGATGGATTCATTGTGCCAAATGAATATATTGTTATACAGGATTTTATAGGAGAAGGTTGTACAGTGCCGGGAGAAGGTAATTGTGATTTTAATGACAATGTTTTTTATTTTACTAATATTCGTCCTGAAGCAGTACCTCAAGCTGGGGAAATTGAACCATATGCAGCACATGTGAATACAGCATTTACATATGATATAAGCGTATTCATAAATAAAGCGTATCCTGGAAATAAACTGAATTTTTCTGCTTCTTTAGAGGATGGAGCTGTTTTACCACAATGGTTATCGATTAACCATAAGACAGGTGTTATAAGTGGGACTCCACCAGAGCAAGCAGATTCAACTTATTCCATATTGGTTTCTGCAGTAGATTTAAACGGTCTTAAAACCTCCTCAAGTTTTGAATTAAATATTCTAAAAGGATTGATCGCAATTGATGATTCATTTACCTTAAAAGAAGATAGCTTAGACTATAAGTTGGATGTATTAGCAAATGATAATCTAGGTTCAGAAGATTTTAAGACTTTATCAGTTATAAAAGAACCATCTCATGGTACTGTTAGTGTTGCTGATAATGGAACTCCATCTGATCCTACTGATGATAATTTGATATATAATCCTAATGCTAATTTCTTTGGAAGTGATTCGGTAACTTATGAAATAGAAGATGTTCTGGGACAAACAGCTCAGGCGCTAGTTTCTATAACTGTTACCACAGACACATCTGATACACCAACAGCGGTTGATGATGCTTTTACTGTTGATGAAGATAGTGAGAATAATGATTTTAAAATTCTGGATAATGATGATTTTGGTGGCGATGGTCCCGGTACTTTAACTTTAGTGGTGGCTCCTTTAAATGGAATTGCTTCTGTTAATAATAATGGCACCCCTAATAACGCGATCGATGATAAAATCAGCTATACACCTAATGCTAATTATTACGGAGAGGATAGTTTATCATATAGTATTATTGATCCAGATGGTAGTAGCTCTCAAGCTATAGTTAACATAACAATTAACCCAGACCCGTCTGATTTGCCTACAGCAAATGATGATATTTATTCTGTGGTTGAAGATAGTAATGAGAACATATTTACCATATTAACTAACGATGACTTTGGTTGGGATGGTGCAGGAATGATTCAAATTTTAACTAGTCCTATTCATGGCTTAGCATATGTTGTTGATAATGGAACACCTGCAGATCCTACGGATGATACAATAGGTTATGTACCTGATGAAAATTATAATGGTGTTGATAGTTTAAAGTACGTAATCTCTGATAGCGATGGTCAGACTGCTGAAGCTGTAGTTAACATTACTGTAAGCCCTGACGATTCAGATATGCCGTCAGGTACTAATGATGCGTATTCTGTAATGGAAGATAGCGGTATTAATAGTTTGGATGTCTTATCTAATGATAATTTTGGAGGGGATGGAGCAGGACGTTTAGTTATTGTTACCATGCCAATAAATGGCATTGCTGTTGTGGACGACAGCGGAACACCTGATGATGCTTCAGATGATAAAATTTTCTATACTCCAAATAGTGATTTCTTTGGTAATGACACCTTTGTTTACACTATATCTGATAAAGATGGTCAAAATGTATCTGCTACTGTAAATATTACTGTCACACCTGATACATCTGACGAACCATTTGCCTTTGACGATACATTTACCGTTATGGAAGATAGTCAGGAAAATATTTTTAAAATACTAGATAATGATGATTTTGGAGGAGATGGACCAGGGGCAATAGTGATAAGTGTTATGCCAAATAATGGTAGTGCCAGTGTTTGGGATAACAATACTCCTTTTGATCTTACTGATGACTCCGTATTATATACGCCAGAGGATAATTTTTATGGGGAGGATTCATTGCAATATGAAATTTCAGATAATGATGGTCAACTATCATCTGCTACAGTAACAATTACTATAAACCCCGATAGTACTGATGAACCAACTGCAAATAATGACAGTTATACTGTCGCAGAAAGTAGTGAAAATAATACCTTCAATATTTTATCAAATGATAACTTTGGGGGAGATGGTGCTGGAAATATAACTATTACTAAAATGCCAACTTATGGAGCTGCAGTAATAAATGACAATGGCAGTCCTGATAATGTTTTAGATGATTATATTGTATATACGCCAAATTCTAAGTTTAGTGGTTCTGATGAAATTCAATATGCTATCTCTGATATAGATGGTCAGTCATCTTCTGCAATCATCAGCATATTAATAGCAGAAGATGTTCCTCCAGTGGCAATTGTAAGTTCATCTGCTAATGGAGGAGAAGCGCCGTTTGCAGTTCAGTTTTATGGAGATGAATCTTATGATGACAGAGCTATTTCTAGTTATATCTGGGATTTTAAAGATGGTGAAAGGTCAAAAGATATTAATCCAAATCATACATTTCAAACACAAGGGACATATGATGTATCTTTATTAGTTACAGATACTAAAGGATTAACAGATGAAGGAATAGTGACGATTACTATTAAAGAAAGTACTTTGTCTACGGGAAATAACGATAGCTATAAGATTGCTATATATCCCAATCCTGCATCTTCAAAAGTTAATGTGGAAATTTCAAACCCATTGACGATTCTTGACCGTATAACGATACATGATTTAAAGGGTACCTTAACACATGATTATGACCCGGCCTCAATAAAGAATGGCGCTATATATACACTGCCTACTTATGAACTTGAAGCAGGGATTTATATCATTAGTATAATAGATAATAACGGTTCTGTTAATAGACAGAAATTGATTATAAAGAGATAATAATTAGTCTAAGCAGCAATTATTATTACTGAAGCCTGTGAATTTAATTCGCAGGCTTTTTTTATTTAATTCTTAAAAAATCAGAATTGAGAATAATAATATAATAAAATATTACATTATTTTTAAGTAATGCATTGATAGTAGTCAAACATAATCATGCTTTTATAGAAATCATACAAAATAGGCTTTCACATTAGCGTATATCTTAATTGTTAAACTATTAGATTATACCAAACCATAATTTGGATTCAACTTTAAAAAATATATAATCATTTAAAAAATACTTTTTGCTTTTATGCTATGGTATTTAAACTTTCAAAAGATCTCCTTAATTGTTATTTGAATAATATTTACACATATCCCGTAATTTAGGTTCAACCATTAAATTCCTTTATTATGAAAAAAATTCCATTTTTAATTTTCACTTTCTTGCTTTTTTCAATCAGTTATGCTCAAGCTCCAATAGTACAATGGGATAAAACCCTTGGGGGAAATAAGGAAGATCGTCTTGCCTCAATGATTCCAGCTCATGGAAGCGGCTATCTCTTAGCAG
>JBALXG010000380.1:0-3383 GCA_036961055.1 Leeuwenhoekiella sp.
GCGATTTCAGCCGTCCACCCTTTATCTTTATCAGTTGAATTGTTTAAGCTTCCGTCTATAGATGTCGCCGTTTTTAAACCCTGAATGTCCCAGCTATCGAGCACTTTTCCTTCATTTCGGTAAGGTTTCGTTAGAAATAAATCCCAAACCGTATTTAAGGCATTCATCTCAAATTCATAATAATTATGCGTGTCGCCGTCTGGATCTATAAAAATTTCGAAGTCATTATTGTAAAAAATAATGGTGTCCCTTTGTTTTAAAGTTGCCCAGACATCAGGTTCTTTAAGGGAAGCCAGAAAATATAGATATTTATCATCCCAAAGCATTTTTATCTGTGTATCATAAACCGGCTTTTTAACGCCTTCAATATCTATAAATTTATCTGTCCATTCTGCCTGCTGCCAGGCGTGCTCATCGCCTTTACCATCAATTGTTAAACTGTCTGTGATTTTATGCGCGACATATGAGCGAGGTACTTCCTGCGCCTGAAGGATAAAACCTCCCAGAACAAAAGCCAGACAGGCAATTTTTGATTTGCTTTCGCAGGAAATAATTCTCATAGTTTAAAACTTAAAGACTATTGTCTATTGTGAATTTTATAATTTCAGATAACTTACCAAAGGCGACACCGGTAACGGTATCTGCGGCGCCATAATAAATCGCTACTTTATCTTCTTCAACAGAATGCAATGTAGCACAAGGAAAAACAACATTAGGCACGTCTCCCATACATTCATAACTGGTTTGTGGAGACAATAAATATGGTTTTGATCTGTACTTAACCTGATCTGGATTGTTTTTGTCTAAAATAGCTGCGCCCATAGAATATCTAAAACCATTGCAGGTATTAATCACACCGTGATAGAAAATAAGCCAGCCTTCATTTATTAAAATAGGTACAGAACCTGCACCTATTTTTGTGCATTGCCAGGCGCTTTCTGTAAAGGGAGCAACCTTCATGACACAACGGTGCTCTCCCCAATATTTCATATCTGGGCTGTAGCTTATATAAATATCTCCAAAAGGTGTATGCCCATTATCACTTGGGCGACTTAACATCGCATACCTGCCGTTGATTTTCTCAGGAAAAAGAACGCCATTTCTGTTAAAAGGTAAAAAGGCGTTTTCACACTGAAAAAATTCTTTAAAATCAAAAGTATACCCAATCCCGATTGTTGGCCCATTATAACCATTGCACCAGGTTATCCAGTAACGATCTTCAATAAAAGTAACTCTGGGATCATATTTATAATCTGAATCAATCATGCCGGTATTACCTGCCGCAAACTGTATAGGCTCATGATTAATCTCCCAGTTAATGCCGTCTCTACTAAAACCGGCAAAAATATTCATCTGTACCGCTTTATTATCACATCTAAAAACGCCGGCAAATTGGCCATTAAAAGGTACTACAGCGCTATTAAATATACTGTTTGACGAAGGAATTGCGTCTCTTTTAATAATCGGGTTTTCAGAATATCTCCAAACCACTTCGTTACTATCGGCGGGTCTTTCCTGCCATGGAATACTATTACTCACTATATTTTTTTTGGTTTATAAAATTAATTTAATCTGGTAACTGTCTTACTTTATCTAGCCAGGTAAACTTCAGAATAAGCGAAGTAACCGCAAATGCAGCAAGTGATATTAAAGCTTTTGGATAATCTCTAATCATTAAATAAATAGGCATAAGAATCATGGTAGACTGCCATATAATCCCTATCCCGCAATTCATCATATCGAGCCAGAAATCTTTATTTTTATTTATAGTTTTATCTTCTGCATTTAAAGATTTGTAGACCGGAGACCACCATCCCCAGGGACGTACATTAAGATAAAAAGATTTTAGAATATTCATTTCTGTAGGAGCGGTAAAATATGTTCCTAAAAAGGATCCCAAAAGTGAAAAAATAAATATGAATGGAAATAAATAAATAGCATTTACATGAGATACTGAATAAAGTAAGGTGTCTGGTTCAAAGTTATTTTTACTCTGGTCAAGCACAAACTGAAGCGTTGCTACAACAAGTCCGGCAAGCATTCCCCAGAAATAACCCCAACCATTAAATCGCCACCAGATCCATTTTAGAAAGTTGGCTGCCACATACCCGCCATATAATGCGCTGGTAATCCACAACGTAAGAGAGTTAATAGATTCTGCAAAAAAACCCATAAATACGCCAAAACCAACAACGCCAAAGGAAGCTATATGACTCACTTTAATATAATGATCATTACTGGCGACGGGCTTAAAATATTTTTTATAAATATCATTTACAATATAAGCCGGACCAGCATTTACAAAAGCCGAAAAAGTTGACATAAATGCAGCTAATAATCCGGCGAGTAAAAGACCTTTTATCCCCACAGGAATATGATTATTAATTACTTTAGGAAGAATAACTTCTAAATCACCTGCATTAAAAGAAGGATTTGCAGCCATTTCAGGAAGTAAAACAACAAGTGCGATAACCACAATCCCGGCAACAAGTAAATAACGGGGAATGAACAAAACTAAACTGGTAAAGCCGCTCATGTAGGCGGCTTCTTTTACTGATTTTGTTGAAAGGATTCGTTGTAAATCATAACTAGGCGTAGGACCCGCAATACTGGCAAAAAACCCTTTGAAAAGCGTCATTCCTATAAGAGCGCCAAACATTTTATAACCTTCGGTATCTATAAGATTATTAAATGCCTGATATTTTGCATCCCAATGGTCTGCCAGTTCATAACCAAAGAAAACATTTTTCCATTCTTCTGAAATAATACTATTGATTTCTGCGTCACTAATGGCATAAAAAGCATATCCCGCTACTAATATTCCTGCAATTACCATTATTGCAAATTGCAATACTTCTGTCGCCACCACAGAAAACATTCCGCCTTTTACTGTATAAATAGTAGTAAGTAGAATAATGATCAAAGCATAAGATTGCTCTGAAGTTAATAATATTGAATCGCCTGCGTGTAAGGCTAAATCCCAAGGCAGAATAACCGTCATAAATTTTCCTATTCCTTCAAAGAAATAAGCGATAAATCCTACTGCTGCGACCACAGCAAATACGGCTACAATGATATGAGATGCCCTGCCCGCTCTACTGTCGCCAAAACGAGAAAGAATCCATTCTGAACCTGTCATGACATTAGATCGTCTAATCCATACGGCTAAAAACATCATTACAAAAATCTGGTTCCATACGGGCCAAAGCCACATAAACATAAAGCTTTTAACACCGTATAAAAACAGCATTCCCACCATCCATGCTGTTCCCGATACATCAAACATACCAGAACCGTTACTCAGACCAAGAAAATACCATTTGATGTTATTTCCGCCCAGAAAATAAGAGTCCAGACCTTTAGAGGCTTTTTTTGAAACCCAT
>JBALXG010000381.1:0-3377 GCA_036961055.1 Leeuwenhoekiella sp.
ACACTAAATCAGTTTCTCAACAAGCACATTTTTCTGAAGTAAAAGATTTTTTATATGAACCTAATGCTGCTTTAATGAAAAGCGGCTTATTTGACTGGATAAGTACAGAATATAACATTTCAAAGTTACATTCAAACTCACATTTATATACTTCAGATAAATTAATAGGTTTCCCCGGAAGAAGATTTAAAGTCACTGATTCATTTTTGTTTTCTAAAAAAATCCTCACTAAAAGATGGGGTAATAAAAAGGCGCATGTTACAACCCGCAATTTTAAAACATCTGTTGAAGAACTGCGTAAAAAATTTAAGATTAAAGACGGCGGTGATACTTATCTTTTTTTTACAACAAATATTGAAAACAAGTTGGTTGTCTTGGTTTGCACTAAAGCTTAATCAGTATTTACCGCTTTATTTTCAAATGCATAGCCAAAAAATCTAAAGGTTTCCTGGGCAGCGTTTACTGCATCAGAAATTTGCTGTTCTGAGTATTCTTCTTTCTGTACGCTCTCGCTAAAATCCTTCCATCGAGCAAGAATTTCCTTTACATTACCATTAAAAAAGTGATGCTCTTTTATACTGGTTAAATTCTCACACTTTTTTAAATTGCGTGCCATAAGCATACCTCCCATCATTGATCCTTCAATAACGTACATCATCCCAATAATATGCGCAGCAGATGTTACTTCAAACCGGGGTTTAAGTTCTGAGGTGAATTCATTTTTTCCCAGTTGCTTAAGATCCAGCATCAAATCACTAGTCTTTTTACCGTCTGCAAATGGAAGTAAAAAATCGGGTAAAATAGACCGATTTTCGGCTATTTTCTGCTCAATTTCGCTATATGCCGTATAATTCTGAAATAGTAATTGTTTGTATAATTCTTCCGTTATACTATGATTCATAATATACTGAGCAAGATTGTCCTGCTCAACTTCTTTATGAAGACTTTCGGTTTGTGCTTTAAGGCTTTCTAATATCATATCCTTCTTTTAAACGAGCTATATCTTGCTGTATTTTAAGCATACCGTCTTTGTGGGCAAGATTTTCTTTAGTGAAATTTTCCAGAAAGCGCTCAATATCTTTAACGAGCATTTTACTATTCATAATTTTCTGGCGTACAGGACTTAAAAGTGGTTTATTTTTAACTACCGCGTTAAAAAAGGGCTCTAGTTTTTTATGCAATATTTGCATATTTTTTTTTAAAATATAACCTGATGCGCCACTAAGTATTGTATTTGCAGCAAGCTCTTCATCGTTTATCGTACCGGTTAAGAATATAAAAAGTGTTTCTGGCCCTATTGAATTAACAAGCTCTAATACATCTAAACCGTTAAAACCCGGTAAATTATAGTCACAAAGAATTATATCTGGCGCATTTCTTGAGAATGCCTCTTCTACTTCTTGCAGCGTGTTAGCGACCTCAATTGAGGGCTGAGTCAAAACTTTTACTATTTGTCGTTTGATAAGAACGACATCTGTAGGATTGTCCTCAACCAGTAATATCTTGATTTTATCGTCGATCATAATTCTTAATATTAAAATTTAGCCAGTACTTCACAATTCTAGGTAATCTTTCTCTTAACTCGGGATAGCTTTTTGGTTTTTCAATAAAACTGTTAACTCCCAGATCATAAGCTTTAGTGATTTCATCTAATCTATCTGAGGAGCTCAACATTAAAACGGGAACTTCATCAAATTCTGGCTGGGCTCTTAAAAATTCTAAAACCTCCAGTCCGTTACGTTTTGGTAATTTAATATCCAGCATTATTAGTGCCGGTAAGTCATTTATAAAGCCCTCTGAACCAAATACCTGAATAGCCGCCTCGCCATCTTTAATATTTCTAAGCTCGCAATTTTCTATCTGTTTATCAAAAATACGACGCATCAATAGGAGATCATCCTCGCTGTCTTCTATGGATATCACATATTTATGTGTCATACATATCAAGAATTAAAAGTAAAATAAAAAGTAGTTCCTGCACCTACCTGACTTTCTACCCAAATATTCCCGTTATGCTTTTCTACTACTCGCTTTGCAATAGAAAGGCCAATTCCCGATCCTTCATACTCATTACCTACAAGACGATTAAATACACCAAATATTTTATCCTTATGCTTGAGGTCAAAACCTATACCGTTATCTTTTATATAATATACAGCATTTTCTTGATCAAGGTAGCCTATTTCAACCAAAGGATTTTCACGCTTTGCAGAATACTTAAGGGCATTACCTAATAAGTTACTTATAAGTTGAATTACCAATGATTTATCACCAAAGCTATCTGGCAAATCAGGAGCAACTTTTAAAGTGGTTTTAGGATATAACTGCTTTGTATTAAGCAAAATTATAACATCTTTTACAACATCGTTTAATGATAATACTCCAGATCTAACCTCTTTCTGGCTAAGTCCTGAAAAAGCTAAAATATCATCTATTAATTCATTCATTTTATCAGTTGAATTGATAATAGTTTCTATTGCAGATTTGCCATATTCATCGAGATTATCATAATAATCTTCTTTAATTATCTGTGCAAAACCATCAATTCCTCTTAGAGGTGCGCGCAAATCGTGAGAAATGCTATAGCTAAAAGATTCAAGCTCTTCATACGCTTTTTTCAACTTATCATTAAGTAATTTAACCTCTTCGTATTTTTGTATAATAACCTCTGTAATACTCTGTTTTAGAGCTTTTGCGGCGGCGATTTCATAATCATCCCATGAAGCTGATTGGGCATCTTGCTCTTCAGACCATTTCTCAAATGATTTTCTGGGCGAAAGGCGTTCGTCATCTTTCATCTCTACCGCCTTCTGCGGGTTGCCCGCCCAGGTAACTGTCTGTTTTATTTCAGGTTTAAACCAGATTAGTGCATCCTTTTTAAGTTTTGATGTAAAAACACACAGCACTCCTGATGCAGTTTCTTTGTATTCATACGCTTGTGGATATAGCGCTGAAAGATGATTTGTGTAAAACACATCGCTATCTTGCGAATTAGCTATAAAATCAAGAAGTTCTTTTGTTTCAATTTCGCTTAATGTATCACCTAATAGGGTGATTTTTTCGTCTATGATAATCGCAGCACCTGAAGCGTCACAAATATCCAGAAGTGTGAGAGATGATGATGATAAACCTTCAGTTATGTTCCAATTTTGACTTATTTGCTCAATGAGTTTTGCTCGTACACGCGTTGAATTATTGACTTTTTTAAGTATACTGTTAGTGCTTCTTAAAACCAGTTGCGTTGAAAAAACCTGAGTTAAAAATTTACAGGAAAGCCGGTGATAATAATTTAAAAATCTGGGGCTATAATGGTGACAGGCTATTAAACCCCAGAGTTTATCATTAGAAACGATAGCAGCAGTCAGGGTTGCTCCTAC
>JBALXG010000382.1:0-3371 GCA_036961055.1 Leeuwenhoekiella sp.
AGGTCTAGGTTTGCTTTACGCACCAGAAAAAGGAGATCTTACTAGAAAGAAGATATCTAAAGGCGCAAAAGATGCTCAGAAAAAACTAAACAAACAGATTAAAGAAACTTCAGAAACTTTAAGCGCTTCTGCTGTAAAGGCAAAAAAAAGTTTTGATCAAAAATTAGATGAAACTTTAACTACAGCAAGTGAAAAAGCTGATGATATTTTAGCTTCAATGGAACATAAACTGGAAGAATTGAGAAAAAAGAACTCTCATTTAAAAAAGGAAACCATTGAAGAAGTACAGGATATTAAAGTTCCTACTTCAAAAATGGCATAAGTAGCGTATGTCTTTCTCAAAAATTACAGACAACATACATGAGCTAACTACAAATCTTCAGGACTACATAGACAGTAGTACAGAATATTATAAGTTAGACTTATTTAAGAAAATGATGAAAGGTGCTGTATCACTAGTTAAACTATTGGTGATTGGCAGCATCTTTCTTGTTTTTCTGCTATTTATTTCTGTCGCGGTAGCTATTTCTATTGGTGAATCAATGGAACATGTAAGTACAGGTTACTACATTGTAAGTGGATTTTACTTAGTTGTATTTATTCTATTTGTGATTTTTGGAGGACCTTTTATTACAAAGCAATTGCTTAAGAAATATTCTGCGATTTTCTTTAATGAATCTACTCAGGATGAAGTTCTTGATGAAGAACTTAAAAATTTAACTGACTAGCGTATGAAAATTTATACTTCTTTTGAACAGATCGATAAAGATCTTAAGATTCTAAAATTACAGCAGCAGATAGATAAAGAGCAAATTAAGCTTAATGGAAATACGCTTAAATCATCTTTCTCGCCTATGGGTCTTGTTACAAATGTAATAGGAGCAGTTGCACAAAAGGCTTTTGTGCTCAAAATGGTAAACAAACTCTTAGGAATAAAACGAGTCAAAAAAGTTGACGATTAAGTCAAAATATCGCTATAAAACGAGAAAAACCCGGTATTTATCCGGGTTTTTTATTTGTAAACTTTAAAAATTTTTACTCTTTATTCTTCTTTCTGCCAATACCTTTTAGCTCATTTTGCTTTTTCATTTCTTCGCCTATTTGATTAGAAGCAACAAAACTTGCAATCATATTATTTAGCATCTCGCTGCCGGCTTGTGGGGAATTAGGCATTAAAATTAAATTAGTATTAGTGGCTTCACCTATTGATTGTAAAGTATCATAATGTTGAGTAACAACTATAAGCGCAGACGCTTCCTGAGAATTAATGCCTACATTATTTAAAACTTCGACAGACTCTTCCAGACCGCGCGCAATCTCTCTGCGTTGATCTGCTATACCTTGACCTTGCAATCGCTTACTTTCGGCCTCTGCACGTGCCTTAGCCACGATTTTAATCCTTTCTGCCTCAGCTTCATATTCTGCAGCTACTTTTTCACGTTCAGAAGCATTAATCCTGTTCATAGCAATTTTCACTTGTTGGTCAGGATCAATATCTGTCACAAGTGTTTTAATAATATCATATCCATAATCTGTCATTGCCTGGTTAAGTTCACTTTTTACAGCGATAGCTATATCATCTTTTCGTTCAAAAACATCATCCAGTTTCATTTTAGGAACTTCAGAACGTACTACATCAAAAACATATGAAGTTATTTGATTTTGTGGATCTTCAAGCTTATAAAAGGCATCATAAACATTTGTGCTTACTACTTTAAACTGAACTGAAATTTTTAAGCGTACAAAAACATCATCTTTAGTTTTGGTCTCAACAATTACATCGAGTTGTTGTATACGCAAATTGATGCGTCCAGCAACTCTGTCTATAAAAGGAATTTTAAACTGAATTCCCGAAGTTCTAACGGAAGTAAATTTACCTAATCGCTCCATTACAGCAGCTGTCTGCTGGCGTACTATAAATACCGAAGACAACAAAAAGACAATAACGAAAAATAAAATTATAGGAAGGACAAAATACATAATAGATGGTTTTAGAAATAAGCTATAAAAGTTTAATATATTAAAAATAATAATACATTTGTCGCCTTTCTTTAACAAATGTAACAAGATGAAGTGGTTTTTTTTCGGAATATTTATTTGTGGAATGGTATCGCAAACTTATGCGCAAAGAAATAATCAGGGAGATTACAACAGGCTTGGATTACAAGGAAAATATGTTCTATTTAATATAGAAACCGATAATTTTAATACTTCAGTTAAAGAAGGTTTTGCAGCTGGTTTTACGACTAGAGGAGGGTTTTATAATAATTTTGACCTGATTTTTGGTATTGATCTTTTACAGGCAAATTTAGATATTACAGTAGAATCTCCCGAAAGTAATGCTGTTAAAGACATAGAATATAAAATCATGGGAGCTCAGGTAAATGTTCTGGCCAGTTACTTGATTTTGGGTGAATATTTAACGATAGAAGTCGGACCCGTATTTATGCTGAATAGTAAAATGGAGTTGCAGGATAAAGCTTATGAAAACTACATTGTAGATGGATATACAACTTTGAGAACTCAGGACATTCAGGAAATATCAAAGTTTAACCTTAACGCACATGTGGGTGTTACTGCAGGGTTAAAAAGCTTGAGAGCAAACTTGAGTTATCAGTATGGTCTGCTTAATACACTGGCAGGGTTAAACAATGAGAATAAAAATAGTACAGTTGCTAAAGCCAGAGATTTTAAAGGAAATCTCAGCATTATTTCTGCCGGGATAATATTCTACCTATAATTTTTCTATCGCAAAACGTAAACGCTCAAGCGTATTTTCCTGACCTATTGTTGCCGCAATCATAAAAACGTCGGGCCCCTGCATAGAACCTACAAGACTTAGTCTAAAAGGTTGCATTACTTTACCAAAACCAAAACCTTTCTCCTCAATCCATTTTTTGACATTTTCAGATAAGTGCTCTGCGGTAAAATCGGTGGTTTTATCAACAATATTGCTCAATTCAGTCAATATTTCGGCAGAATCTGGTTTCCATGATTTCTTAACAGCTTTCTCGTCGTAGCTGTAAGGTCTTTCAAAAAAGTACGATCCCAATTCCCAAAAATCACTTATAAAAACAGCCCTTTCTTTAAGAAGTGAAACTACTTTAGAGGTGTATTCTTCTGTTATATCTATTCCACGTTTCTTCAGAATTTTTTGAAAACCTTGAACGAGTATTTTTTCATCAGCATGTTGAAGATGATGTTGCTGAAACCATTTTGTTTTTTCAGGATCAAATTTGGCTCCTGATTTATGAACCTTTTCAAGATCAAAATCTTCAATTAATTCATCAAGAGAATAAATTTCTTTTTCAGTTCCAGGATTCCAACCAAGAAAAGCGAGCATATTTATTACAGCTTCTGGCAAATAACCA
>JBALXG010000383.1:0-3366 GCA_036961055.1 Leeuwenhoekiella sp.
TGTCATATAGGTACTATCTTCACTTGCAAGAAACACATAGGCAGGACCTACTTCACTAGGTTGACCAGGTCTGCCCATAGGCGTTTTTTTTCCAAAATCTTCAATATCGTCAAAAGTTGATGGAATTAAGGGTGTCCATATAGGGCCAGGGGCAACTCCGTTAACACGTATGTTTTTCTTAGCAAGCATTTTTGATAAAGATCTTGTAAATGAAACTATCGCGCCCTTTGTGCTAGAATAGTCTAGTAAGTGTTCACTACCTCTATAGGCCGTTACAGATGTTGTGTTGATGATTGCATCACCATCTTTTAGATGTTTTAAAGCTTGCTTTACAATGTAGAAATAGGGTAAAATATTTGTATTAAATGTTTCTTTAATCTGATCAATACTTACATCTTCAATATTATCCTGAGGAAATTGTACTGCTGCGTTATTTACTATAATATTTAGCTTATTAAAGGTTTTAAGGCTTTTTTTAATCGCTTCTTCACAGAATTTCTGCTCTTTAAGATCACCTTCAATTATCAGACATTTTTGCCCTTCCTTTTTTACTAGCTCTTGCGTTTTTTTTGCATCTTCATCTTCCTCAAGATAAATAATAGCCACATCTGCGCCTTCTCTGGCAAAATGTACAGCTACACTTCTGCCTATACCACTATCACCACCGGTGATTAATGCCACCTTACCTTTCAATTTATTGCTTCCCGTATAAGAGTCTTTTATTATCTCAGGTTCTGGAGTCATTTTATGCTCATCACCTGGTTGGGACTGATTTTGATGTTTATTAGATTGATTCATTATTTATAGTTGGATATTTAATATTCTAATATCTAAAGTAATAAATGAAGTATCTAATTTTTAAATAGTTATACTAATTGACATAATATTAACTATCAATAATAACATGACATTGCTTTTAATGAAATCTAATTTAAGCAGACTTAATCTTCTAAAACCTCTTGTAATTTCGTTAATACTACAGCTTCAGATTCATTAAATCCCGGATAACAATGAGCTATAACGTTTGCGGTACTCCAAATGAGTTTGTTTACATCAGGCATAAAAAGTTGAGGATTTTCTAATTTAAAATATTTAAATTCCTCAAGACATTCATATACATCTAACTTTTTAAACCTTGCGCGCTCAAAGCATTGTACAATTTGTTTAGGTAAGCAATTACTAAAAAGATCTGTTACTTCCTCCATACAAATCCAGTGAGATCGCACCATACGTTCTAAAGATTTAATCTCACTAGCTGAAACAATACCGTCTGAGGCTGCTACAGCATAAAAAAGCTTTCCTAAAATATCATAGAATTCTACACCTAAATCTTGTGTACTTTCCATAGTTTGGTAGATTTATAGTTGATTACTATAAATTTATCAAATCATTCAATTCTTTACTAATACAAATCTGATAAAATTTAACTCAGATCATTAATTATTAATATTTTACAATCTACTGAAATGAATTTTTATTCTATTTGGTAGATTCTTTAGAAGATGCTAACTTTAATTGCACGCATCAAAGTTTATTTTTCCACTAAAAACTTCTAAAACCACAAAATCCTGAAGCATGATTAAAAAATCTCTTTTTCTAGTAATATTCTTCGCATTTACAGCGCAATCGATTGCGCAATATTCTCAAAAATCAAGAGATAGTATTAGTGAATTAAGCAATGCAGATCATGCGTTAATGATGAAGGAATTAGGTATAGACGAAATAAGACCAGGACCATCAGGAAATCCCAGCGATGCCAATGCGGCTAATACTGATGAAGCTAAAGCGAAAACGTATACTTCCCTTCCCGATCCTCTGGTATTTAATAATGGGGAACCGGTAAAAACCTCGGCTGACTGGCAGCAAAGAAGAAAAGAAATTCTGCAAGATTTTAACGAGGAAGTATATGGCAATATTCCCGAGAATGTACCTGGTGTAAATTGGGAAGTAACAGACCAAAAAGACACAATAATAGGAGATTTTCCGGTTACTGTAAAAACACTCGCTGGTCATGTAGACAATAGTTTATATCCTGGTATAGATGTTATAATAGATATGACGTTAACTGTACCCAGAAATCCCAAGAAAGCTGTACCTACGGTTATAGAATTTGGCTGGAACTGGCCTGCATCTTTTAAACGACCTCCTGTCGAGCATCCTACTTGGCAAGAGCAACTTTTAGCCAAAGGTTGGGGTTATGCAATATTGATACCCACAAGTTATCAGGCTGATAATGGTGCAGGATTACGGGAAGGTATCATAGGTCTGGTAAACAAAGGTGAGCCTAGAAAGCTGGATGATTGGGGCGCCCTACGAGCATGGGCATGGGGTGCAAGCAGAGCTCTTGACTATTTTGAAGCAGATGATAATGTAGATGAAAAACGAGTAGTCATTGAAGGTCTTTCCCGCTATGGTAAAGCTGCGCTGGTAGCTATGGTCTATGAACCTCGCTTTGCTATTGGATTTATTGGTTCATCTGGTGCCGGCGGAGCAAAGCTTTTTAGACGAAATATGGGTGAGCAGGTAGAAAATCTTGCTTCATCAGATGAATATCACTGGTTTACACCCAATTTTATTAAATATGCCGGGCCGTTAACTAAAAATGATCTTCCTGTTGATGCGCATGAACTAATTGCTCTTTGTGCTCCACGACCTGTATTTATAAGCACAGGTTCGCCTGATGTAGAAGGCCACTGGGTTGATGCAAAAGGAATGTTTCTTGGTGGTCTGTATGCCAGCCCCGTTTATGAATTATTAGGCAAAAAAGGATTGGGAACTACCGAATTTCCTCCCCAGGAAACAACTTTAATAGATGGCGATATCGCATTCCGTACTCATGCGGGTGGGCATACGGTTATACCTAATTGGCCATATTTTATTCAATTTGCTGAAAAGTATTTCACAAAATAACACCACTATTCCATCGACTAACTAAATCACTTTACATGAAATATTCTGTACCAAAACTTACACTGTCACTCGCTTTTATTTTTCTAATTTCATCCTATATAAATGCACAAAATACAGACTTACAGCTTAATGAGGAAGCCTATTTTGAAGCTCCCGGCGTCAATGTATTAGCCTTCAGCAATTGGTATGACGGTTTATTTGGTGATTCAAAAATAAGTGGTATTGAGGTCATACATCACGGCGTGAGGACGGTTACAAATGGCGACATCCGCCTACATGCCGCGCCAGATCAATGGGAAGCAATTCCCACCTTTGTAAAACGAGAAGTAGATACGGTCAATAAACGCATAGATACTTATGAAAAATATCCTGATTACAATTTTGAATATATTATTAGAGCTGAAGCCAAAGGAGATGCTATTGAACTAAGTATACTCGTTGAAACTCCTCTGCCCG
>JBALXG010000384.1:0-3317 GCA_036961055.1 Leeuwenhoekiella sp.
GTAGGTAGCTCTGGTTTAAATGGTTTTAAGTGTTTAGTTAAAGTATCGGTTTTACTTTCTATGTGATCAATATTTTGAATTTCAGTTTTATTTTTTGATTTATCTGTATTGCAACTGCTCAAAACCGTTGCAAAAATGATTGTGATACTAATTACTATTTGTCTCATTATTCTATTTATTCGGTCTTCATATGTGTTATTCTCTGTCGTAAAAGTATCTATTAAAAAGAGAAATTAATTGATTTAAATAATTTATAAGCAAACAGATTCTATTTGTATAGACAACCACCTTTTATAGCGGATAACTTATTATTCAGCTAACCAATAGTTGGTATTTCCTATAAGTTAATTTTCTGATTTTTAGCTTTAATTCCTGATATTTACCTGAAAATAACTGATTTTGAAGCTTATTTCTGTATATTTTACAGTGCTTTAATTGGAAAGATCTGCTTCTAATGAACTACATCTTTATTATTAAAAGGTATTGCTGCTTTTGGTTAAAGTATATTTGTCTCCCAGCTTGTTAATTAAAATCAACTTATTATTTTTAAAACTGAAATTCCATTTTTGACCTAGAATTAAAGTCCAATCAAATTCAGCAGTCCACGGACATTCATTCTCAAAAGAAATTTTGCTGTCTGAAATGGAGTAATTACCGTGGCAGATAGCTGGGAATTTTACAACTTCACTTTCTCCGGAAAAAACGGAATTGTTTAAGGTAAGATCTACATTTGAGATAGCATCACTGCGTTAGAATGTTCCTGAATAATTACCATCGATAGTTTCTTGAAAATCACTATTATCATCCTTATTGCAGCTAATAGTCATCATTGACCCGATTAAAAAAATCAATATTGTTGCTTTCACTTTATGTCTTTTCTATTAGATGTTTTTTTGCCAAAAGGTTGCTTTTAATATACTAAAAATCAGATAATAAATTATATGAGTATCATGTAATCTCTATTAATTTAAATTCAAAAAACAATTAATCCCCGAAGTAAACTCCGGGGATTACTTTTAAAAAAACATAAAAAGGATATAATTATTCTAACTTAGAACTCTATTTATGATTCTTATTATCTTTCATCAAGTTTGCTTCAGCTGGATGTGAGTCATTATCAACACGTTTATTTACCGTTCTATCCATCATTTCCACACGTGTACGTGGTAAACTTTCAGGATAATTGATTCGGATAAAATCAATCATTTTTTCACGTATAAAAACTCTTAAATCCCACGCGGTAGGGGAATCTTTGGCACTCATTAGCGCTCTGCTCTCAACCGTATCAGATTTAGAATCGGTTACCTGTAAAACATTTACGAGACCATCCCAGAGCGGTGTGCTTTCCAGCAAACGGGTTAATTCGGTACGTAAAGCATCAAAGGGAACATTATAATCTGTATTTATAAAAACAGTTCCTAGTATATCAGACGAGTTACGCGTCCAGTTTTGAAATGGTTTGTCTATAAAATAAGTTGTAGGTAAAACAAGCCGCCGTTTATCCCAAATCTTTACAACCACATAGGTAAGAAAAATTTCTTCTATCCAGCCCCATTCATTTTCTACAATCACCACATCGTCAATGCGTATAGGTTGTGTAATCGCAATTTGAATTCCCGCAAGCAAGGTTCCTAACGCTTTCTGTGCGGCAAAACCTATAATTATCCCTGCTATACCGGCAGAACCAAGCATCGTGGCACCTATAGACCGTATACTGGGGAAACTCATTAAAGTGATACCAACAGCAAAAAGAATGAGCAAAAATACTATTACGCGCTCAAGGATTGTGAATTGTGTGTAAACCTTTCTGGCAGACATATTATTAGCAGATTTCATGTCATAATTACGCAAAACCCGTGTTTTGAAGACTTTTATAGCTATAATACACAACCAGGTTAAACTGAGAATTAAAAGAACAGTCGCTATATGACCCAGAAAATTTACATCTATATAATCGCTTAAACCGTTTACCACTTTACCAGTGTGCAAAAACAGGGAGATAATTAAAATGCCCATGGGGATTCTTATACGCGAGGCAATATTTACGGGAAGTATGTTTTTAGGACTTTTACCTAATCGCTTTAATGCGTAGAATAAAACACCAAAAATTATGGCAGATGCGACTATACCTATTATTAAATAACGTGCTAATTCTGAGTTTATAGATGATAACATATGGGGTAGCTTTAAAGATTTAATTCTAAAGCTAAACAAAGCAAGATTATATAAACGTTAATAAAATTTAAAACTTTGACAATGAGAATTCTACAACGTTAGTAAATGTTATTTGCTATTCTGTAAGCAGAAGTGTACCAAATATTCCCGCGTCTATCCAGCCCCTGTTTTTGTCTTTGCCTGCGACGGGGATGGAGCCAATGAAGTTTTCGCGCTCCGGGCTGCCATCATTATCACAATAAGCAATGGCAAAACCCATTTTTTTATTCGGTTTTAAAATCACTGGTTCGTTAGGCAAATCATCCACATATGTATGATCAAAAATAGTAACTAAAACTTCCCATGTCGTTATATTACCATTTGTGGTATGTGCAGATTCTACATTAGCATTATATAATCTGGCATTGCCTTCTGGCGATGTATCTGTAACATTGCCGTCAAGGGCGATATGATAAGCAAAAGCGTTATAGTTGTATTGATGATCACCGCCGCTATTATCTTCATCAACAAAAACTTCAAGACAGTCATCATTCCAGAAATTATCTAGAGGATCAGGGTGTTGATCATCTAATATATCATCTGTAATTTCCGCCAGAATATACAAACCTTCTGGCGTCCATTTAAGTGTATAGCGACCGCTAAAATCTTTCTTACTGTATTTTTTACCTATCCATCTTTCATCAATTTCATACCATTCTGCCATTTCCCAGGCAGGATCGTCTGCAATTCCATCAATTACCGGGGCAATGGTTGCGAGCTTTACTTCACGTAACTGCTGATCATTTTTTACAACAAAGGTTTGCTGTGCTTCAGATTCGGTTTTACAGCTTACAAACAGAATTTGCACAGATACCAAAAGAATTAAAACTGAAAGATTTTTCATTAATTTACAGGCTATTTTTATTTCGTATTAAATTTAAAACTCCCAGTACTGGCCCAACGCCTAAAATTACAAATATGTATTTATGATTCACACTTGCTGTCCAAATTGTAAGCATTTGAATACTAAAAAGCGTAATAGCAAAACCAATGCAGTTTACAAGAGTTAAGGCTGTTCCTCTAAATTGAGCAGGTGTGTTTTGTGCTACTAACGTTGAAAATTGCGGACTGTCAGCCACCACCGCAGCTCCCCAAATTATAAG
>JBALXG010000385.1:0-3302 GCA_036961055.1 Leeuwenhoekiella sp.
AGCCAATTTATAAAAGCCCCAAAGCAGCAATAAACACAGCGTAGATTTGATGATATAAACTATCATGATTTATTGGCTTTTAAACGTTCATCAATCAGTTTTTTTAAGTCTTCAAGTTCTTTCTGAGAGAGATCTGTTTCTTTTGTAAAGAAGGATGCAAACTGTGATGCTGAGTCGTTGAAGAAATTCTTTATCATTCCGTTTACCTGCTTAGCGAAATAATCTTTTTTTCGCACCAGCGCAAAATATTCACGCGAACGACCATACTGTATATAATCTACAAAATTCTTATCCTGCATGCGTTTTAGCAAAGTAGCAACAGTAGTCGTCGCAGGCTTAGGATCTGGGTAAGCCAAAATAAGATCTTTCATAAAAGCTTTTTCCTGTTTCCATAAGATTTGCATAAGTTGTTCTTCGGCGTTTGATAGTGACATGTTCTACAAGATTAGAGTGTGTTCTACAAATGTAGAATAAAATTTTAACTCTACAAGTGTAGAGTAACTAATTTTTTGATTTTGAAGGCGTTTTCCACAATGAATTTCCTAGAAATTCTTGTGAAAACGGGCTTTTCGCTGCAAGTCCTCGCTCAAAAAAAGAGCTGTGGGCTTTACACTACAATCCCTAACGCGGGTTTTATATAAGATTCTTAGTGATGAATAAAAATCAATTAAACCTATCTTTACCCTTATAAAACCAAACAATGAGCTTAGAACAAGATTTACGAGATAGAAGTGATAATAAATGTGAGTTATGTGGAGGCTCAGAAGACCTGAATGTTTTTAATATTCCGGATTCTCCGGCAGATGCAGACAGTTCTATTTTTATTTGTGGCACTTGTAAAGAGCAAATTGAAAATCCTGAAAAGGTTGAGCCTAATCACTGGCGCTGTTTGAATGACAGCATGTGGAGCGCTGTTCCCGCCGTACAGGTTTTGGCTTATAGAATGCTTACTCGATTAAAAGCTGAAGGCTGGCCTCAGGATTTGCTGGATATGATGTATATGGAAGAGGATACAAAAATCTGGGCAAAAGCCGGACTTCCTGCTGAAAACACTTCAGGATTGGTTCATCGCGATAGTAATGGTGTGGTTCTGGAAGCTGGGGATTCTGTAGTGTTAATTAAAGATCTTAAGGTAAAAGGAAGCAGTATGGTTGCTAAACAAGGAACTGCAGTACGCCGAATTTCGCTTGATCATGAGAATGAAAAATATATTGAAGGAAAAGTTGACGGGCAGCAAATTGTGCTTATCACAGATTATGTAAAGAAGATATAATCTTACCTAAATGTCAGTCTGAGCTTGTCGAAGACTAATTCTATATTTGATATTTCGACAGGCTCAATATGACATGTATTATTTTTTAAGCGGTATTCTGTTAAGAAATTATTCTTCTAGTTTCAGTTTAGTGAAAGCTTCATAAAAATAGGGAATTGTCTCTATTCCTTTTAAGTAATTCCAAATCCCGAAATGCTCATTAGGTGAGTGAATCGCATCGCTGTCCAGACCAAAACCCATTAGTATTGTTTTGCTTTTCAGTTCTTTTTCAAATAAGGAAACTATAGGAATACTGCCACCGCTACGTTGTGGAATTGGCTTTTTACCAAAGGTTTTTTCATACGCTTGTTCGGCGGCTTTATAACCAATATCATCAATAGGAGTGACGTAAGCCTGACCACCGTGATGTGGTTTTACTTTTACCGTTACGCCGGCAGGCGCGATACTTTCAAAGTGCGTTTTAAAGAGTTGGGTAATTTCTTTCCAATCCTGATTAGGAACCAGGCGCATACTTATTTTGGCAAAAGCCTTACTGGCAATTACCGTTTTTGCACCTTCGCCTGTATAACCGCCCCAAATACCGTTTACATCAAGAGTAGGTCTGATAGAATTACGCTCATTAGTGCTGTAACCTTTCTCTCCATAAACGTCATTAAGGTTAAGTGCTTTTTTATAGTTATCCAGAGAAAACGGAGCTTCAGCCATTTTAGCACGCTCTTCTTTAGAAAGATCTTCTACTTTATCATAGAAACCGGGAATGGTAATATGATTATTTTCATCATGAAGTGAAGCAATCATTTTAGTTAGTACATTGATTGGGTTGGCTACCGCGCCACCGTAAAGTCCGCTATGAAGATCACGGTTTGGCCCGGTAACTTCTACTTCAACATAACTCAATCCGCGTAAGCCGGTAGTTATGCTGGGAACATCTTTAGCAATCATACCTGTATCTGAAATAAGGATGATGTCATTTTTTAGTTTCTCCTGATTTCGTTCCAGAAACCAGCCTAAATTCTCACTGCCAACTTCTTCTTCACCTTCAATCATGAACTTTACGTTACAAGGCAGGTCGTCATTTTTAGTCATGTACTCCAGCGCTTTTACATGCATGTACATCTGGCCTTTATCATCACAAGCGCCACGAGCAAAAATGGCACCTTCAGGATGAATTTCGGTATTTCTTATAACTGGCGTAAAAGGAGCACTTTCCCAAAGATCAAGTGGATCTGGCGGTTGTACATCATAATGACCATAAACCAGAACCGTGGGCAGATCTGGGTTGATGGTTTTTTCACCATAAACAATAGGATATCCGGGAGTTTCACATATTTCTACATTGTCACAACCAGCTTCTTTCAATCTTGAAAAAACCGCCTCTGCAGTATTAAAAACGTCTTTTTTAAAGGCAAAATCCGCACTTATTGAGGGTAATTTGAGCAATTCTATAAGTTCGTTAATAAACCGATCTTTATTTTGACTGATATACGATTTTACGTCTTTCATAATAGGTTTTCATTTATATTCAAACTTACGGAAATGGTTATACATCACGGTTAGAGCAATAATAGTTTAATGAAATTTTACGATAATGAATTTTTCCTGAAAAAAATGTAAAAAAGAAATTTTGATGTTTGTCATATGGAAGTATTTGCTATATTTGCACTCGCTTTTGCAAATGAGTCCTAAGTACAGCAAAAGTAAGAATGCGGGCGTGGTGGAATTGGTAGACACGCTAGACTTAGGATCTAGTGCCTTACGGTGTGGGAGTTCGAGTCTCCCCGCCCGTACTTTAAGGAAAAGCCGACTTTAACGAGTCGGCTTTTTTGATTCTGGGTAACACATAGGTAACACAAATGTGTATTTTTTCTTCAAATTATTATGTTTGATATTATTTGTGTGAATCTGCTGTTAATAGCTTCATATGGATGGAGTGACATTTTAAATTGGCGATTATCTGTGCACAAGTAATAAATGTATGAACCCCATTTCCCTTCATTCCGCAAAAGCTTTTATTACGGCAAAGGAGGTT
>JBALXG010000386.1:0-3286 GCA_036961055.1 Leeuwenhoekiella sp.
GCTTTGATGAAAAATGATGGTAAATTAATTGTTTTCTCTGCACCATCAGGGAGTGGTAAAACAACAATTGTGCGTTCTCTGCTTGGCAAGGATGATTTAAAACTAGACTTTAGTATTTCTGCCACATCGCGCGAGCCGCGAGGATACGAGAAAGATGGAATAGACTACTATTACCTGTCGCTTGAAGAATTTAAACGCCGAATAAAAAACGATGAATTTCTTGAATGGGAAGAAGTGTATCGTGACAATTTTTATGGCACTTTAAAAAGTGAGGTTGAACGTATCTGGAAGAATAACAAACATGTGATTTTTGATATTGACGTGGTAGGTGGTCTTGATATTAAAAAATTATATCCTGAGCGTACACTCGCTGTGTTTGTGAAACCCCCCAGTATAGAGGAATTAAAAATCAGGTTAAAAAAGCGTAAAACCGAAAGCGAGGATCGTATAAATATGCGTGTTGCAAAAGCAAGTATAGAACTTGCAACCGCACCCCAATTTGACCATATAATAGAAAACAATCATCTGGAAACTGCTCTTGATGAAGCCTATAATCTGGTATCAGATTTTGTGAATTCAGATAAAAGTTGAGATTACCGCAATGAAAATAGGACTCTACTTTGGCACTTTTAATCCCATTCACATAGGGCATCTTATCATCGCAAACCATATTGTTGAGTATAGCACGCTTGATAAAATATGGATGGTGATTACGCCTCATAATCCATTTAAAAAAAAGAATACTCTTCTAGATAATCATCATCGCTATCAGCTTGTGCAACGCGCTGTAGAGGATTATCCTAATATTGAGGCAAGCACAATAGAGTTTGATCTTCCTCAACCTAATTATACGGCAAATACTCTTATTTATCTTCAGGAAAAATATCCTGAACAGGAGTTCTGCCTGATTATGGGGGAAGACAATTTAAAGAGTTTTCATAAATGGAAAAACTACGAGACTATTCTTGCTAATTATGAGATTTATGTCTACCCAAGAGTTTCTTCTTCTACTCTTCCTGAAGAATTTAAAAATCACCCCGGTATTCATAAAGTAGAAGCGCCAATTGTTGAAATTTCATCAACTTTTGTGCGAAAAGCGCTAAGAGATGGTAAAAACTGCAAGCCACTCCTTCCAGATTCTGTCTGGAAATACATTGATGAAATGAATTTCTATAAAAAGAAGGCATAAAAAAACCGCCCACAGCATGCTGAAAACGGCTTATTTATAGTGATTTTTAGCTTTTTTACTAAGATTCTATATTCGGAATTCTTAATACCTGACCAGGATAAATCTTATCTGGATCTGTAAGCATAGGCTTATTTGCTTCAAAAATTACAGGGTATTTCATCGCATTGCCATAATATTCTTTAGCAATTTTACTTAAATTATCTCCAGAAACTACAGTGTGAAATTTAGCCTCAGGCTCTTTATGATCAACTTCCATACGGTCATCAACCTGTGCGATACCATTTGTATTACCCACTACCAGAACCACTTTTTCTTTAGTTGTCTGATCTTTTGCTTTACCGGTTACCGTAGCTGTATCGCCATTTATAGTAACTTTTAGATTTTCAACTTCTAGTGACAGGTCATGCACCGTGTCTTCAAGTGATGCTGCAGCTTTTTTATTTGCTTCTAATGTTGCTGCTGCCTTATCTGCCGCTTTATCTGCTGCCTCTTCTTTTTCTGTCTTACCAATGCCAAAAACTTTTGCTCCGGCGTTTTTAATAAATGAAAATAATCCCATCTTTATTTCTTTTTAGATTAGTGTTAGTTTAGAATACGAATTTACAAAATAAACTAAGGGTGTTTTACCTCACTCTTTTAAATCTATCTTAATGTTTCAATCACAGAAATATTAAGCAAAAAAGAAACCGCCCTTCTGACTAACACGAACAGAGAGCGGCTTCAACTAACTAACCAACCAAAAAATCAACTTTTCTTTTACAATAGCATTTATACTTCTACTTTAGGGGTACTTAAAATTTTTCTTTTCTTTCTGTCATAATCAGTTAACAAAAAACTTGAATGTCAGATTTATTCTTTGATTATGTATATTCAATTGCCGTGCCATATTTAATTTAATACTATTAAATTTTGATTTTTGTGATTTTTTAAGAGCCTTAAAATCAGAATGAAAGGTGCTTTTTAAAAAAAGAGTATTCATAATTTCACTAATCATTCCTTCATTATAGAATTTCTATTTTTTATAAATCTCATTTGAAAAAAAATGTAGTTAGAGCCCAAAATTTTACGCCCCCACTTAAATTGATTATTTTTGAGACCAATAGGAATTTGAAAAATATGGCCATAAAATTTGGTGTTATAGGTGGCGGAAGCTGGGCCACCGCGATTGTAAAAATGTTGTGTGAGAATATGGATGAGGTGGGGTGGTATATGCGCAGCGTGTATGCACTTGAACATATTAAAAAAGAGCAACATAATCCTAATTATCTAAGTGCAGTAGAATTTAATGTCTCGCAACTCAAATTGAGTAATGACATAAATGAAATTATCGCTTATGCAGATTATTTAATTTTTGCAGTACCCTCTGCATTTGTTGGTGAAGAGCTCAAAAAAATTACAGTTTCACTTGATGAGAAAATAATATTCTCTGCCATAAAAGGTATTGTCCCAGAGACCGGAAAAATAGTGGGAGAGCATTTTCATGACGAGTACAATATTCCTTTTGAAAATATAGGCGTTCTTACCGGTCCCTGCCACGCAGAAGAAGTTGCACTTGAGCGCCTGTCTTATTTAACTCTTGCCTGCGCTAATGAAAAGCATGCTCAGGTCGTTGCAGATCATCTCAACAGCGATTATATCATGACTACCATAAGTGATGATACCATAGGCACAGAATACGCCGCAATGCTCAAAAACATCTTTGCCATTGCTGCGGGCATGGCACACGGTTTAGGTTATGGAGATAACTTTCAGAGTGTACTTATGAGTAACGCTATACGCGAAATGAAAAAATTTATACGTAAAGTTCATAAGATGAAACGTAACATAAATGATTCTGCTTATCTGGGAGATCTTTTAGTAACAGGATATTCAATCTTTAGCCGCAATCGCATGTTTGGCAATATGATAGGCAAAGGCTACACCGTACGCAGTGCGCAACTTGAAATGAGCATGGTCGCAGAAGGCTATTACGCTGCTAAAAGTGCTTTTGAATTAAATAAGGAATTAAAGGCAAAAACACCTATTATTAATACTGTTTATGACATTTTGTATAAAGGAAAAGATCCTAAAACGGAGTTTAAAAAACTCACCGAAAAG
>JBALXG010000387.1:0-3277 GCA_036961055.1 Leeuwenhoekiella sp.
GTTTAATTATTTGTACTGGTAATAGTATCTCTAGAACCGCAGATAAACATAAACATTATGTTAATCTCTTTCAAAAGGATCCTGTCCCTAAAATAATATATGAATTTGATAATCTTAAAATTCTCGATGTAAATGAGGCTGCAAGTACATATTATGGCCATAGCAAAAATTCATTTCTACAACTTACATTAAGAGATATATTTCCGGGCAATACTATAGATCGATTTATCGCAGAGCAAAATGAAGTTAATGTTCAAAATGGCTTTCATCATTTTGGCGAATTTGTTCATTATACAAAAGAAGGTTCACAATTATTTATAGACATATCTGGGTGGATTACGTCATATTTTAATCAGGAATGCATGCTTATTTCCTGCGAAGATATTACTGAAATTAAAAACTCACATCGCTTTAAAAAACTGGAAAGAGATGTGATGGAAAAAGCAATGGAACTTTCTATTGATTTACGTGAATTGTTAAAAATATATATTCTGGGATTAGAACAAATATTTCCAGACTTGAAAGCTTCTATATTGAGAGTTCATGATAATAAAATATATAATCTTGCCTGTCCTTCTCTACCTATAGAATATGTAAATGCCATAGAAGGATCAACTATTGGTGCGCAGGAAGGGTCCTGTGGTACAGCAGCTTTTTCTAAAAGTAGGGTAATAGTTTCAGATATAAGTACAGATCCATTATGGGAAAAGTATAAAGATATTGCAATTCCTCATGAATTAATGGCATGCTGGTCGCAACCCATATTTAATTCTGAAAAACAGGTGATTGCAACTTTTGCTAATTATTATCCCGTAAAAAAAATGCCATCTACTAATGAATTAGAACTCTTTGAACGATCTGCGGCTTTGGTAGGTATAATTTTAGAAAATCACCGCAAAGGGAAAATTATAAAATTTGGCAATGAACTTTACAAATATGTTCATCTGGCAATTAATGATGCCATATATGATTGGGATTTTATCAATGATAATATAAAGTGGGGAGAAAGCTTTAGCCGCCTTTTTGGTTATGATGCTAATGATAAAAATTTCCCTTTGTCAAAGTGGGCAGAACTTGTACATCCTAATGATCTTGAGAAAACTTTAAAATCATTAAACGCATTTACTACAAATTCTGTTGAAGAACGCTGGACAGCTCATTACAGATTTAGAAAAGCAGATTTTAGTTATGTGCATATTGAGGAAATGGGTTATGCAGTAAGAGACGAGAATGGTATGCTTATTAGAATGATAGGTGTTTTGAGCGATATTTCAGAAAAGTTAAATTATGTTCAGACTCTTGAAAAACAAAATCTGCGGCTTAAAGAAATTGCCTGGGATCAATCGCATTATGTAAGGGTACCTGTTGCCAGATTAATGGGACTTATCGATCTTATAAAAAATGGGGATATACAAGGTATTGAAAAAGAAGAATTACTTCTGGACGTTCTTGATGCGGCAAGAGAAATTGATTTAGTTATCCAGTGTATTTCAAAAAAAACTAACTCAGAAGAAAAGTTTATTAATAATTCTCATTCTCCCATATTGTAAGCACTCATTTTGTAATGCAATTGAAGTAATTAGATTTTAACCAGAAAATTATAAATGGGGGACTGTATACTTATAATTGACGACGATAAAGTAATTAGAAAAGTACTTTCTCGTATGATACAAATCACAGGTATATCAGACCAACCTCTCAACTTTAAAGATGGTGTAGAAGCTTATAATTTTTTAAAAGCACAAAGTAAGTCTAAACAAAGGTTTGTTCTTTTTTTAGATATTAATATGCCCAATATGAATGGATGGCAATTGCTGGATAGTATGGAGAAGGATGAACTCATGTGTAATAAGTTAATTTATATTATTACTTCTAGCATAGACATTGACGACTATCTAAAGGCTGAAAATAATGACCACATAATTGATGTTATAACAAAACCGGTTACCATTAAAAAACTAAAGGCTCTTTTAAAAAATATTGGGCAGAAATCTAATATATAATTCTTTGAATAGTTTAATAAAAAAATCCCATTTGAAATCATTTTCAAATGGGATTTTTTATCGTAACTGCTGGCAATTAAATCCTCTGAGGGATTAAATTAGGTGATTTCTTTATTTGAAACCTATTTCACCCAGAGCTTTATGACTTACTTTAATTGCTTCAAGTGGTTTCATATTAAATGTTTGATCTTGTTCAACCATATAATATTTCATACCAGATAATTTTTTATTTGCAAGAATGGTTGCGAAATCAATATGACCATTTCCTACAGGAGCAAATCTTCCTTCATCATCCATATCTTTAACATGCCACATTTTAAATCTACCGGGATATTTTTTAAAATAAGCAACAGGATCAGCACCTGCTTTTGTTACCCAATATAAATCCATTTGAAAATTAACGTAATCTGGATTAGTATTTTCAAGTAAGTAATCATAGCCTATTTTTCCATTTTCATCTTTCTCAAATTCAAAGTTATGATTATGGTATAAAAGCTGTAATCCTGCTTTTTTACACTTTTCACCAAGAGTATTTAAAACTTCGGCAAGTTTTGCCATTCCACCTGTCATTCCCATTGTTTTTGCTTCAGCATTATATTTAAACATTCCCATAGGTGGTACAGGTATTACAAAATACTTGAATCCGGCTTCTTTCACATCAGCAATCATAGCATCTGCATTTTCCAGAGTGACAGTTCCCTGATGCGTGCTAATAGGAGTGAGCCCTATTTCTTTCAGCAGTTTTTTAAATGCCTCAGGTTCCATATTATAGAATTTACCATCTGCATAGCTTGCCGCTTCTATATTTTTGTATCCAGCATCTGCCACCGCCTGTAATGTCGCTTTTGCATCTGTAGACATATCATCGCGTACAGTATAAAGCGCTAAGCCGCCAAATTTTTTCTGGGCACTAGCGGTGAATGTACCTGCTAAAAAAATGGCTATAAAAGCCAATTTTATGCTGATTTTGATCAATTTTTTATTCATATTAAATTTATTAGATTATAAGATTGCAATAAAAATACTATTTGTTTATTTAATTCTGCGTAAAATTTCCGCATGATGATTGAGAAAAATGGAAATAGTTAAAAAAAAAATTAATTACTCGAATATTCACTTTAACAGAATAGCTCCAATGCCTGCTTCCCAAAGAGTTTTGTTAAAAGCTGTTATACGTACATTTTGCAAAGCGTCGCCTTCTGCTTTAAGTTCTTTCCATTTTTTATCAAGTTCAACTTTTAGATCTTTAGAAGCTTGATTTACTCTGGGAATAC
>JBALXG010000388.1:0-2580 GCA_036961055.1 Leeuwenhoekiella sp.
ATGAAAAGTCAAGAGATGTAATTTGCATTTGTGTGGTCCCTTCTTTTATGACAGGAGAAGGAATATGCTCAATAACCATATCAAGAAGTGGCTCAATATTGTCTGTAGGCTTTGCCCAGTCTTCACTCATCCAGTTGTTCTTTGCAGAACCATAAACGGTAGGGAAATCTAGTTGCCATTCTTCAGCACCTAATTCAAACATCAGGTCAAAAACTTTCTCATGAACTTCTTCAGGAGTACAGTTTTCTTTATCTACTTTATTAATAACCACACAAGGTTTAAGCCCCAGATCAATAGCTTTTTGAAGTACAAAACGTGTTTGTGGCATAGGCCCTTCAAAAGCATCAACAAGAAGCAGTACACCATCTGCCATATTAAGTACACGCTCTACCTCACCACCAAAATCGGCGTGACCAGGAGTATCAATGATATTTATTTTTGTGTCTTTGTAAATAACCGAAACGTTTTTAGAGGTAATAGTAATACCGCGTTCCCGTTCAAGATCATTATTATCTAAAATTAAATCACCTGTATTTTCGTTGTCACGAAAAAGGTGGCAGTGATACATAATCTTATCTACCAGTGTAGTTTTACCGTGGTCAACGTGAGCTATGATAGCTATGTTTTTGATGTTCATAAGGATACCCTTTTAAGAGGGCGCAAATATAGCGGTATTAAACGAATTTTACACCACTTCAACGAAAATGTTTTTAAATACTGAAAATCAAATATTTAGCAATTCTTTTTTACCTTAAAATAAAGTTACTGTTCATCTGCAGAAGGCCCATAAGAGGCAGGAACAGGAATATCTAATAATCTATAGTAAACACCTAATTGTGCGCGGTGATGGGTAATTTGTTTAAAACCGTGACGTATTGCTCCGTACTTTGACCATTTTTGAAAAACCACATCTCCCTGACGTATATCCCAACTCCCGTCTAAAGTCTCAAGTGTAATTTTTTTGAGTGCTTCTAAGCCTTTATTATAGTCTTCTTCCAGTTTTTCCTGCAATTCTTTTCTCGTTTTAATATCAGGTTGTGTATATGGATTAGAGGCAAAATCAAGAAATTCAGTATTCATAATAAATGCAGGCCATGCAAAAATCTCTACAATATGAATAGCAAGCTTTTTTATTATCATAGATTTTTGATGTGGCTTCCAGTCATTTTTATCCTCAGGATAGCGTTCTATAAATTTCTTGGTGATCTCATATTCCGATTCTAATTCTAGCTGAAGTTCTTCTAGTATATTCATGATTTGCAAATTTGACTTATGAATTCAATAAATTTAAAAAATTTAAAGACTGTTAATGAAATATTACAAAGATTATTTAATCATACATTCTTACAATTGATTTGTTCATTAATCGAAAAGCTATCTTTGTATTTCTAATTTAACACTTTATGAAACTCGAATTAATTCCCCGTATAAAACACACTAATGGCAACAATTTTTTTCTGCTTGCAGGTCCTTGCGCAATAGAAGGTGAAGAAATGGCTATGCATATAGCTGAAAAAATAGTCAAAATGACCGATAAATTGGCTATTCCATACGTTTTTAAAGGAAGTTTTAAAAAAGCAAATCGCAGCCGAATAGACAGTTTTACAGGTATAGGTGATGAAAAAGCACTTAAAATTTTACGTAAAGTTTCTGAAACTTTTGACGTCCCTACAGTTACAGATATTCATACTGAACAAGATGCCGCTATGGCAGCAGAATATGTAGATGTGTTGCAAATCCCGGCTTTTCTTGTGCGCCAGACAGATCTAGTTGTGGCAGCTGCAGAAACCGGAAAAGTAGTAAATCTTAAAAAAGGACAATTTATGAGTCCTGAAAGCATGAAACATGCTGTGACTAAAGTTACTGAAACCGGCAATCAGCAAGCTATGGTGACAGATCGCGGTACTATGTTTGGCTATCAGGATCTTATAGTAGATTTTAGAGGAATACCCACAATGCGCCAGTTTGCACCTACTGTGCTTGATGTAACCCACAGTTTACAACAGCCTAATCAATCAAGCGGGGTTACCGGTGGCCGGCCTGAAATGATAGGTACCATGGCAAAAGCAGGAATCGCTGCAGGAGTTGACGGACTTTTTATTGAAACGCATTTTGATCCCGCTAACGCGAAAAGTGACGGCGCCAACATGCTAAACCTTGAACTTCTAGAAGGTTTATTAACTAAGCTTGTAGCTATAAGAAAGGTTATTGCTGAATAAAATTTCTTTCAACCGAAACTAAAATATTAAATACAAAATACTGAGCCCTGAGAATTTCTCGGGGTTTGTTATTATGAAGAGAAATAGAAGAATATATTATTTCATTGGCTTTTTATTCCTGTTCGTTACAGAAATTGTCATTGCTATGTACGTTAAAGATAGGTTTATCAGACCGTATCTGGGAGATTTTCTTGTAGTAATTATGATCTATTGCTTTGTTATGGGCCTCAGCTCAATTTCAATAAAAAAGGGATTGGTTCTTGTTTTACTTTTTGCTTTTGCCATAGAGTTTCTGCAATTATTGCCACTGCGTCAGTATTTTATTCAAGGTGAAAGTTGGATCTGGGTTGTTCTTGGCAAT
>JBALXG010000388.1:2590-3276 GCA_036961055.1 Leeuwenhoekiella sp.
GTTTTGGGTATTGCCTGCTGCGGTATTATAGAATTTCTGCGTAAAAGAAATTAAGACCTGCAAGGTTTTAGAAACCTTGTAGGTCTATTTATTAATTATTCATTACCATCAACATAATTCTGTAAATAACTAAAACGCTCCGTTAATTTTCCGTTTTCTGTCATTTTTGCTCGTGCGAGAATACCATCCTTATCACCATTAAAAAATGCAGGAAGCACATTTTTAAGAAACATCTCGCCAAAACCGTCACTGGCATCTTTTGGTAATTCGCAAGGAAGATTATCTACTGCCATGACTGTAACACTTTCAGGATCGTCAAAAGCAGTTTCAGTTTCTGTCAATGGATTATAACCATAAAGAGGTTCTTCAATCGTTGAAGGCCGTATTGTGGAAGCCACGGGGCCATTTATATCACAAGAAATATCGGCAACTAATTTTATATTAAAATCTGCACTCTTTGCATCCTGCTTCGTAAATAAAAATGGAGCTCCTGTAGCATAAAAATGACCGGCAATGAAAAAATCTGTGACTTTTGAAAAACGCAAAAAGTCGGACTTATATAATTCCGGTGTTTCCATAAAACTTTTGACGTCTCCTTCTTTACCGTCTTTACGCTTGTTATAATGAAGCACAGTCAATATACAGTATACAGGTTCATTAAAAGTCTCATTAAGAAATTCCCTCAC
>JBALXG010000389.1:0-3274 GCA_036961055.1 Leeuwenhoekiella sp.
GTGTACATTTTATGGAGAAGATAATCGACGAAAAAATACAGGGGAGCGCATTAGTAATAGATGGACCAAATACATATTCTAAAAAGTTATTTATAGAAAGTTATGGTTGCCAGATGAACTTTAGCGATAGTGAAGTGGTTGCCTCTATTCTTGCTAATGAAGGTTATAGCACGACTCAGAATCTGGAAGATGCAGATCTTGTGCTGGTAAATACCTGCTCCATTCGTGAAAAAGCAGAACAAACCGTACGAAAAAGACTAGAAAAATATAACGCAGTTAAAAAGATCAATCCTAACATGAAGGTTGGTGTTTTGGGCTGTATGGCAGAAAGACTTAAAAGTAAATTTCTGGAAGAAGAAAAAATTGTAGATCTCGTTGTGGGTCCAGATGCTTATAAAGACTTGCCTAATCTTATCAGCGAGGTTGAAGATGGTCGTAACGCGGTAAATGTTATACTTTCTAAAGAAGAAACCTATGGTGATATTTCACCGGTGCGCCTTCAAAGTAATGGGGTTACAGCTTTTGTAAGCATCACAAGAGGATGTGACAATATGTGTACTTTTTGCGTTGTACCTTTTACAAGAGGAAGAGAAAGAAGCCGTGACCCGCAAAGTATCATTGAAGAAATAGAAGATCTTGCTTTAAAAGGATTTAAGGAAATCACACTTTTGGGTCAAAATGTTGACAGTTATTTGTGGTACGGTGGTGGACTTAAAAAAGATTTTGTTAAGGCAAGCGAGATGCAACAAGCGACTGCCGTAAATTTTGCTTCTTTAATATGGCTGCAGAAGCTCAACCTAAAATGAGATTCAGATTTTCAACTTCAAATCCGCAGGATATGACACTTGATGTGATAGAAGTTATGGCTGCTCATAAAAACATCTGTAATTACATTCACTTACCCGTGCAGAGTGGGAGCGACAGGATTTTAAAGGAAATGAACAGGCTGCACACACGTGAAGAATATATTACCCTTGTTGATAATATTCGCAAGCTTATACCAGATTGCGCAATATCACAAGATATTATAACTGGATTTCCCACAGAAACTGAAGAAGATCATCAGGATACATTAAGCCTTATTGAATATGTAAAATATGATTTTGGGTTTATGTTTGCTTATAGTGAAAGACCAGGAACCATGCCCGCCAGAAAACTGGTAGATGACATACCGCTTTCAGTTAAAAAGCGCCGCCTGGCAGAAGTTATCGCGCTTCAGCAAAAATACTCACATTACAATACGCAAAAGCAAGTAGGTAAAACGATTGAAATCCTAATAGAAAAAGCTTCTAAAAAGAGTGATGCGCACTGGAGCGGAAGAAATTCACAGAACACAGTTGCCGTTTTTCCTAAAGAGCACTTTAAAATAGGAGATTTTGTAATGGTAAAAATAAATGAGTGCACTACCGCTACACTTATAGGAGAAGCTGTAGGTTATTCTGAAAATAATTAAGTAATCGTCAATGGAGTCAGTTCAAGCTACAAAACAACGTTTCGGCATCATTGGAGATGATCCTAAACTTAACCGTTCAATAGAAAAAGCTATTCAGGTTGCACCTACAGATATTTCTGTTTTGGTAACAGGTGAAAGCGGTGTGGGTAAAGAGAGTATTCCCAGAATAATACATTCTATATCGCATCGCAAACACAATAAATATATTGCGGTAAACTGCGGCGCCATACCAGAAGGCACAATTGATAGCGAACTTTTTGGTCATGAAAAAGGAGCTTTTACTGGCGCAACCGCAACGCGCAGTGGTTATTTTGAAGAAGCAGATGGTGGAACTATTTTTCTGGATGAAGTAGGAGAACTACCACTACCTACTCAGGTGCGCCTTTTGAGAGTACTTGAGAACGGCGAATTTTTAAAAGTAGGTTCATCAAAATCTCAAAAAACAGATGTTCGCATCGTCGCTGCGACTAACGTGTCAATGTTTGAAGCGATTAAAGAAGGAAAATTCAGAGAAGATCTTTATTATAGGCTAAGTACGGTAGAAATTCATTTACCCCCTTTAAGAGAACGTAAGGAAGATATTCATTTACTTTTTAGAAAATTTGCTTCAGATTTTGCCAATAAGTACAAAATGCCCACCATACGACTTGAAGATAATGCAGTAGAAATATTGCTACAATACCGGTGGAGCGGAAATATAAGACAGCTACGCAATATAGCCGAGCAGATTTCGGTTTTAGAACATAAGCGCATTATCACCATTGAGAAGTTGCGCTCTTATTTACCAGATATTGGTAGTAATCTACCGGCAGTAGTAAAACAGAAAGGCGGCACAAGTGACTTTAGCAGTGAGCGTGAGATTCTTTACAAAGTACTTTTTGATATGAAAAGCGACCTGAGCGATCTTAAAAAACTTACTCTTGAGCTCATGGAGCATGGCAATAATGCAGATGTACAGGAAGAAAATAAATCGCTTATAAAAAAGATTTACAGCAAAGAGGAATCTGATGCTTATGAAAGCGCAGAAGATATAACCGAAGTATTGCAAATTCCTGAAGAAACATCACCCGTAAATAACAGCGCAGGCGATAAATATCATTTTGCCGAAGATGTAGAGGAAGAAGAAACGCTCTCCATACAGGAAAAGGAGCTCGAGCTTATTAAAAAATCCCTTGAGAGACATAGTGGTAAGCGCAAAGCTGCCGCACAGGAATTAGGCATAAGTGAGCGCACGCTCTACAGAAAGATTAAACAGTACGACCTCAATTAATCTTCGAAGCACTTTTATTTGCCATTAGACAGTAAAAACTTATGAAAAATCTAAAAATCGGTATTTTGTTTCTAACCACACTGCTACTTACAGGTTGTGGTTTTTACAGTTTTACCGGTGTGTCTATAGAACCTGGCACAGAAACTTTTCAGGTTAACTTTTTTCAAAATAACGCAGCTCTTGTTGAACCCGGCCTTGACCGTACTTTTACTTTTGCGCTTCAGGATCTTATTCAAAATCAGACGAGCCTAAGCTTGGTAAAAAATGGCGGCGATCTTATATATGAAGGTGAGATTGTAGATTATTATATCGCACCGCAAACTGCGACTTCAGATAATCTCGCCGCACAAAATAGACTTACGATTACAGTAAATGTGCGATACATAAATACTAAAAAAGTTGATGGCACAGATGATTTTGAGCACCGCTTTTCGTTTTATGTTGACACTCCGGGAACCGCCCAATTAGTAGGAGGTGCTCTGGATGATGCTGTTAATGAAATATTTGAGCGTATTACACAGGATATTTTTAATGAATCTCTGGCAAAGTGG
>JBALXG010000038.1:0-12042 GCA_036961055.1 Leeuwenhoekiella sp.
CGGTAGGTAATAAGCAAGGAACAGCCTTTGGCGAGGTATGTTTTAATACAGGCATGACAGGCTACCAAGAAATTTTTACAGATCCATCCTATTTTGGTCAGATTATGGTAACTACTAATGCGCATATTGGTAATTACGGTGGGAATAACGATGAGACAGAATCTGAAACAGCTAAAATAGCTGGGTTAATTTGTCGAAACTTTAGTTATTATTATTCTCGTGAGCGTGTTAATGAATCTTTAGAATCTTTTCTTGACCGCAATAATCTATTTGCAATTTCAGATGTTGATACGCGGGCTTTAGTAGCATATATTCGCGATAATGGGGCTATGAATGCAGTTATTTCTACCGAAGTTGACGATATTGAAAGTTTAAAAAAGCAACTTGCAGAGGTGCCAGATATGAATGGTCTTGAATTGGCTTCAAAGGTTTCGACTAAAGAAGCTTACTACTTCGGCGATGATAACGCAACCTATAAAGTTGCGGCTCTTGATTTAGGCATAAAGAAAAATATACTGCGCAATCTTGCCAAGCGTGATGTTTATATTAAAGTATTTCCTTATAACGCGTCTCTGGAGGACATGAAAGAATTTAACCCTGATGGTTATTTTCTTTCAAATGGTCCTGGTGATCCACAACCTTTACAAGAGGCTATAGAGGTTACAAAACAAATTATAAATGAAAACTTACCGCTTTTTGGTATATGCTTAGGTCATCAGGTTATAGCACTTGCTAATGGTATAAGTACTTTTAAGATGCATCATGGTCATCGTGGGATTAATCACCCAGTTATGAATTATGGTACTGGTAAGGGTGAAGTAACTTCTCAAAATCATGGTTTCTCTGTCAATTACGATGAAGCAAAAGGACACTCAGATCTTGAGGTTACGCACCAGCATCTCAATGATCAAACAGTAATGGGACTACGAATGAAAAACAAGAATTGCTTTTCAGTACAATATCATCCTGAAGCTGGGCCTGGTCCTAACGACGCAACTTATCTTTTTGATGAGTTTATAGAGAGAATGAATAAAGTAGAAGCATAAAAGAAAATCCCGGTCATTCCGGGATTTTCTTTTATGGCTTTGGCACCCATGTGAATTTACTGTTAAGAATAGCTAATCTAGTTAATGAATTTATTAAAAACCTTTAAAAGCAAAGAGAGTGATCCTAATTTTAAGAGGTTATTGCTTATCTTGCGGCAGCTAAATAATTAACCAATATCAATAGAAATGAGCATTATAATAAATATTCATGCACGTCAAATTTTAGATTCTCGTGGTAATCCCACTGTAGAAGTAGATGTAATAACCGAAAATGGAGTTATGGGTCGCGCTGCTGTTCCTTCTGGAGCATCAACCGGTGAACATGAAGCAGTAGAGCTGCGTGATGGAGGTAAAGATTACATGGGAAAAGGAGTTTTTAAAGCTGTGGATAATGTTAATTCTATAATTGCTCAGGAGCTATTAGGTGTTTCTGTTTTTGATCAGAATTTAATAGATCAAACAATGATTGACCTTGATGGTACCCCTAATAAATCTAATCTGGGCGCAAATGCTATTCTTGGTGTTTCTCTGGCATGTGCAAAAGCAGCGGCAAACGAGTTAAATATGCCTCTTTATCGTTATGTAGGTGGTGTAAGCGCAAATACATTACCAGTTCCTATGATGAATATTATCAATGGTGGTTCTCATAGTGATGCGCCTATCGCATTTCAGGAATTTATGGTTATGCCTGTTAAAGCTGAGAACTTTACACATGCTATGAAAATGGGAACTGAGATTTTTCATAATCTTAAAAAGGTATTGCATGATCGCGGTTTGAGTACAGCTGTAGGTGATGAAGGCGGTTTTGCGCCAACTCTTGATGGTACAGAAGATGCTATAGAAAGTATTCAGAAAGCTGTTGAGAATGCAGGTTATAAATTTGGTGATGAAGTAATGATCGCCCTGGATTGTGCTGCTGCAGAATTTTACGAAAATGGGAAATATGACTATACTAAATTTGAAGGAGATAAAGGTGTAGTGCGTTCTAGTGAAGAGCAGGCAGACTATCTTGCTGAATTAGCAGGTAAGTATCCTATAATTTCTATCGAAGATGGGATGGATGAAAATGACTGGGATGGATGGAAATACTTAACCGATAAAATAGGTGATAAAGTTCAGCTGGTAGGAGACGATTTGTTTGTTACAAATGTTGAGCGTCTTTCTAAAGGGATAAAAAATGGAATAGCTAATTCTATCTTAATTAAAGTAAACCAGATAGGAACGCTTACTGAAACTATTTCCGCAGTAAATATGGCTCATAATGCCGGTTATACATCTGTTATGTCTCATCGCTCAGGTGAAACTGAAGATACAACAATTGCAGATTTGGCTGTAGCTCTTAATACAGGGCAAATAAAAACGGGATCTGCTTCACGTAGTGACCGTATGGCAAAGTATAATCAATTATTACGTATTGAAGAAGAATTAGGATCAACAGCTTATTTTCCACAATTAAATGCCTTCAAAATAAAATAATAAAAAGTTCATTTTAGTAATAAAAAACACCCTTTTCAGGGTGTTTTTTATTACTAAATATTAAAAATAATCCGTTTAAGTATTGCTATGATCGATGAAATACACATGTTTTACTTAATACTGCGTTAAATTTTATTATTTTGATTAAAATTTACGATTATGATCTGTTAATTTTGCCGATATAGTTGCGTTATTTTCATAAAATCAATTGTTTATTCATTAATATGATACTTGAAATTCATTTTTAAGAATTTATCATTAAATGTAAGAATTGTAATATGATATTTTGCAATATTTATTAGCCTTTCTATTAATTTTTATTAGATTTATTCCATTGAAAAAAGGCTGAGAATTTTGTCTTCAAAAGCCCATAAAAAATATCTATGATTAAGTTGGGTAAGAGAGCGAATACGAAATTCTTTAAAGTACTATTCGCTCCTCTTTACCAAAAATTACAATATTGAAGACTAGGTTTGAAGTTGGGTAAGGGGTATGTTACTTTATTGTACATACCCCTTTTTTCTTTTAAGGTTTATTTAACCGCTAGTTTGCGCTCTGGCTTTAGAAATCGTCGGCAATTTTGTACTTTAGCATTTATCAAAATTAGATAATCAGCTAAAATACGTATATCAATGGCAGACAGTGCTAAGCTTACCATAGACGGTAAATCATATGAATTTCCACTAGTTACCGGTACAGAAAATGAAACTGCAATAGACATAGCAAGCCTTAGGGCAGTAACGGGGGGAATTACCACTCTTGATCCTGGCTATAAGAATACAGGTAGTTGTGAGAGTGCCATTACATTCTTAGATGGAGAAGAAGGCATACTAAGATATAGAGGCTATGCCATTGAAGATCTTGCAGCAGATGCAAGTTTTCTTGAAGTAATGTATCTCCTTATTTTTGGTGAATTGCCTAATGCAGAACAACTTGAGAAATTTCATTCAGATATAAAGGAGGAAAGTCATGTTGATGAAGATGTTAAGAAAATTTTAAACGGTTTTCCTAAATCGGCACATCCTATGGGTGTACTGGCATCACTTACATCAGCTCTTACGGCATTTAATCCGGGCGCAGTAAACATTGATTCTGAAGAAGAAATGTATGGCGCTATTGTAAAGTTGTTAGGGAAGTTTCCGGTTTTAGTAGCCTGGACGATGCGTACAAAAATGAGCAAACCCCTTGATTATGGAGATGATAATCTTGGGTATGTTGAGAATCTTCATAAAATGATGTTTTCAAAGCCTAATAGTGAGTATAAGGCAGACCCTTCAATAATAGAAGCTTTAGACAAATTATTAATTCTGCATGCAGATCATGAGCAAAATTGTTCAACATCTACAGTTAGAATAGTAGGCTCTTCACAAGCTGGTTTGTTTGCTTCAATTTCTGCAGGTATTTCTGCATTATGGGGGCCTCTTCATGGTGGAGCAAATCAAGCAGTAATTGAGATGCTGGAAGCTATCAAAGCAGATGGTGGCGATACAAAAAAATATATGGCTAAAGCTAAAGATAAGGAAGACCCCTTCCGGCTTATGGGCTTTGGTCACCGTGTATACAAGAATTTTGATCCCCGAGCAAAAATTATTAAAAAGGCGGCAGATGATGTATTAGAACAACTAGGAGTTGAAGACGAGGTTCTTAACATTGCTAAAGGATTAGAAAAAGAAGCGCTGGAAGACGATTACTTTGTGCAACGTAAACTTTATCCTAATGTAGATTTCTATTCAGGTATTATTTACAGAGCTTTAGGAATACCGGTAGAAATGTTTACCGTTATGTTTGCAATGGGGCGTGTACCTGGATGGATCGCACAATGGCGTGAAATGCGTTTACGTAAAGAGCCTATTGGACGTCCTCGTCAAATCTATATAGGAGAAACTTTAAGACCTTTCAAGAAAATAGAAGACAGATAGATTACTATCGATGTCCATATTGATAAGGTTCCTAAGATATCATTAGGAACCTTTTTGTATTTATATTTGTTCAAATTAGAATATGATAAAACTTAATATCAAAGACGAGACTTCTCAATTAAGAGCAGTTATTCTGGGTACAGCAAAAAGCTTTGGCGGTACGCCTGAGCTCAAAGATGCCTACGATCCTAAATCAGCTTTGCATATAAAGGCAGGAACTTATCCTAAGGAAGAGGATATGGTACGTGAGATTGAGTCAATAGCAGAGGTCTTTGATAGATATGGTGTACAGGTTTTTAGACCTAAACTTATAGAAGATTACAATCAGATTTTTGCCAGAGATATTGGCTTTGTTGTCGAAGATTATTTTATAAAGGCAAATATTCTGCCAGATCGAGAGCAGGAAATTGAAGCTATTAAACATATAATTCAACAAATTGATCCTGCAAAAGTGATTCGTTTTCCTGAGGAAGCCCATATAGAAGGAGGTGATGTAATGCCTTACGGCGACTATCTTTTTGTAGGAACGTATAGAGAGGCAGATTATAGTGATTATATTATTGCACGCACAAATATGCTGGCAGTAGAGCATCTGCAAAAAATATTTCCAGATAAAAAAGTGAAATCTTTCAACCTGAGAAAATCAAATACAGATCCTTATGCAAATGCTTTGCATCTTGACTGTTGTTTTCAACCGGTAGGAACAAATAAAGCTATTCTACATAAAAACGGATTTTTAAACGAAGAGGAATATAACTGGCTGGTCACTTTTTTTGGAGAGGAAAATATCTTTGAAATTACTGCGGAAGAAATGTATAATATGAATTCTAACATATTTTCTATAGCCCCAGATGTTGTGATTTCCGAAAGACGGTTTACGCGTCTTAATACCTGGTTGCGCAAAAACGGAATCACCGTAGAAGAGGTTTTCTATGCAGAAATCGCTAAGCAAGAAGGATTATTACGCTGCAGTACGCTTCCACTGGTAAGAGATTAAGCGACTTTCACTATTCTATTTTTACTAATTTAGCTTTCCCTAATTAATTTAAAATTGCATGCAACAAACTACTAATACGGTAATAATGGTTAGGCCGGTAGCTTTTAGAATGAATGAGCAAACTGCCGTAAATAATTATTTTCAGGAAGATATTGATCTTCAAAATGTAGAAATTAATAAAAAAGCGCAACAAGAGTTTGACTTATTTGTAACAAAGTTACGGGCAAAAGCTATAAATGTGCTGGTACTTGATGATGATATAAAATTAGATACGCCAGATTCTATATTTCCTAATAACTGGATAAGTACACATGAAAATGGAAGGGTGGCCATTTATCCTATGTTTGCTGAAAATAGAAGGAGAGAACGTCGTGAAGAATTTCTCACTGCTCTTGAAAATGATGGGTTCCTTATTGATTCAATTGTAGATTATACAGATGCAGAAGAAGAGGAACTCTTTCTTGAAGGTACAGGAAGTATAGTTCTGGACAGAGCAAATAAAAAAGCATATTGTGCACTTTCACCCAGAGCAGATGAAGAGCTTTTTATTGAGTTTTGCGAGGATTTTGACTATTTTCCGGTGATTTTTACTGCTTTTCAGACGGTTTTTGATCAGAGACTTCCTATTTATCATACTAATGTTATGATGTGTGTCGCAGACAAATTTTGTATTATCTGCCTGGCATCTATAGATGATAAAAAGGAAAGGGCTGCAGTAACCAAACATTTAAAGGAAAGCGGAAAAGAAATTATAGCAATAACCGAAAATCAACTCGCTAATTTTGCGGGAAATATGCTTCAGTTACAAGATAAATCGGGAAAAAATCATTTAATAATGAGTGCTGCTGCTCATAAAAGTCTTGATTCTACCCAAATTAAAAGCATTGAGAAATACTGTGATATTTTAAGCAGCGATATTGAAACCATAGAAACCTGCGGTGGTGGTAGTGCAAGATGTATGATGGCAGAAGTATTTCTACCTAAGAAATAGTATGCTTATTTCGCTTTTGCGAAAGATCAATTATCCAAAGTATAATCATTAAAACCATAAGTAAACTTAATGGAAGCGAGGTGATAATAAGCAGCTTTTGCATTGCTGTCAGCACATCGCTATCGGTTTTTGCGTGACCTAATAAAACGATTCCCACAGAAAAAACAGTCAGGATTATACTCCATAACAAACGTTGTTTTTTGCTGGGATCTGGATTGCCTCTATCTGTAAACATGCTCAACACATAAATGGCCGAATCTACTGAGGTCACCAGAAAGCTTACCAGCAAAATAATTACGATCATATTTATAAAACCCTGAGCAGGATAATGCTCAAGGAAAACAAATATTGACGTAAAGACATTGTCAAACTCGCCGGAGTAACTTCCCCAATTCGCGATCATTTCAAATGCTGACTGGCCAAAAACCGTAAACCAGAAAAATGTCCCCAATGACGGAATTAATAAAACGCCGATTATTATTTCGCGTAGCGTACGTCCTTGCGATATTCTGGCAATAAATATTCCCGTAAATGGAGCCCATGCCAGCCAGAAAGCCCAGTAATAATACGTCCAATCGGTTAAAAAAGCTTGCCCAGGATTGTATTTTCCCATTGCCAGACTCATGGGAATAAAGTCTATAATGTACCGGTAAAGCGAAATAAAAAACTGCTTTAAAACTGCAGGGATATCACACTGTACAAAAACAAAAAGGAGCAAAGCTATTGTGAGATAAATATTCCATGTAGAAAGCCGCTTTATTCCTTTGTCAACTCCGCTCAAGGCGGAAAGTAATGAGAGAAAACCTATCAATATTACAAGTGCGATTATAATTTTATAATCAAAATCTACATCAAATAAATGATTAAGGCCTCCCTTAATTTGAGAAGCTCCTAATCCTACTGCTGCGACAAGACCAAAAACCGTCGTTAATATGGTCAAAATGTCAATAAATTGGAAGAAAATGGGTGATTTTTCACCGGTTATTTTTGTTTTAGGCAGAAGTCTCGCAAAAGTACTGCTGGTAGCAACGGGCAATTCTCTTTTAAAAATAGCGTAACCTATAGCTAATGCAAAAACAGCATAAAATGCCCAGGCGGTAAAACCCCATTGATAAAAAGTGAACTCCAGCGCAATAGTTTCAGCTCCAGAACTAGTAGCAAGCGGCGGATGCTGCTGCATAAATACAGGTTCTTGTACAGCACGCAATAAAATACCGGCGCCCATCCCTGCACTATATAGCATAGAAATCCATGCTAAGCGTGAAAAAACCGGCTTTTTATGCTGATTTCCTATTTTATATGATCCCCATTTTGAGAGAGCGATTCCTACTAAAAGTAAAACGCATCCTAATCCTAAATACAAATAAAACGGGCCAAAATAGGTGCGCACCCAAAGAGATGCTTCTTCAATGGCGATGTATGTTTTTAATGTTTCAGCGTAAAGAAAAAATGAAAACACAAGCAAAATACCCAGTGATATACTGAGCAGGGAATTGCGCTTTAAATAGGAGAGTAGTTTTATGCTAGGTGGTTTTTCGGTTTGTAATTAGCGATATTTCGTATCATTCCTTCAAAAATAAAATAATGAAATGGAAGCATAGTGTACCAGTATAATCTGCCTAATAATCCTTTGGGTCTAAAGGTCGCGGTCTGGTGTAGAATATTGTCGTCATCAATTTCCCATTCAAGCCAGGCTTCGCCGGGAACGCGCATTTCTGCAAAAAGTAATAAGCGTCGTTTTTCTTTATCAGCCAGCAGGACCCGCCAGAAATCCAGCGAATCACCTTCAAAAATACGATCTGGGTGTGTGCGGCCGCGACGCAAGCCTACTCCGCCCGCAAGCTTATCCATATAACCACGTATTTTCCAAAGTGGGTTACCATAATACCAACCTCTTTTTCCGCCTATTGACCAGATGTTCTCCAGGGCGGTTTCAGGATCTTTGAGCTCAATTTGTTGTTTGTCTTTTAAACAACCAAATTCTGGCACTTTAATATATTTGCTTAGATCTTTGCGAAAACGGCCGCTTATCATAGAATCTTTCCAGCTGGATACAACCTGATTTTGCTCTATTTTTTCAAATGCCATTTTAATAGCATCTTCATAATGTATTGGTTCTATATTAAGTAATTCCTGCAATCGCTTATCACGTGTAATAACTTCTATGCGCATACTGTCAACCAGATTTAGCGCAAGTTTATAGGACGTTGAGGTTACAAAATATAACCAGTACGATGAGATCTTAGGACTCAAAAAGGGAACGTCAATAATCCTTAGCGACAAGTCACGTATTTTAGCGTAGGTGAGCATCATCTCTTTATAAGAGAGAATATCTGGACCACCTATGTCAAAAGAATCATTATAACATTCTGTATTTCCTAAAACTCCCGTCAAATACTGCATCACGTTGCGTATTGCGATAGGCTGACACCGGGTTTTTACCCATCTGGGAGTAACCATAACCGGAAGTTTTTCACATAAATCTCTTATAATTTCAAAAGAAGAACTTCCTGAACCTACAATAATTGCGGCGCGTAGAACGGTAAGATTAAAATTTCCCTTGTAAAGCATTTCCTCAACATTTTTTCTGGAGATAAGGTGCTTACTCAGGTTTTTTTCATTTATTATTCCACTTAGATAAATTACCTGTTTACAATCTGTATGCGAAATATATTCTTTAAAATTTTTAGCCGAAATTTCTTCCTGCTCATCAAAATCATCTGTAGAAGAAGTCATAGAATGTATAAGATAATACGCCGCGTCAATATCTTTAGGTACAATATTTTCTTTAGGATCTTCAAGAAAATCAATCTCAATGATTGTGATTTTTTCTTTGAGTTCTTTATCAACCGCCAGCCGTTTTTTATCCCGTATAGTACAAATAACATCATGTCCCAACTCTATTAATTGGGGTAATAATCGCAAACCTATATAACCATTTGCACCGGTAAGAAGTATTTTCATAAATTGAGATGTAGACTATTTAAACAATCTTAATGTGGTTGTATTGGGTAGGTTGCTACATATCTTCTGGGCCAGATGAGAACTGTGCTGCTTTATAACTCATGACCTTTTTTACAAATTTATGAGTTGAGGTATCTTTAGCCTTGGCGCGTATTTTAATATAATAATTGTCTCTGTAAAAACCATATTCTTCGGCTTTACCTATATAAAGTGATAATTTATAATATGGAATTATCAGCCCATATGACTCTAAAAGCGACCTAAAACCTATAATAATCCCTTTGGGTCTCATTTCAATATTACAGGTGTTAACGTAATTATCAAGAATGAGAAGATTATTAATTTCAACACTTGTGGCCGTGATAAAAAGTTTTGAAGAACCTATTCCTCCCATTTTTATACGCTCACGTAGTGTAAATGGCTGGCCTACTTCTTCGTTAATTTGCGCTTTAATTTTCGGGTTATTGTAGGAGACGTTTAATAGCATATTCTTTTTCTTGTCTTAAAGATACGAATTGCTTTGATAAAGATGTAGCAGCCAGTGTTTTTTAGTGTTCTCTTGGGTCTTTCAAATTTTCAGCTTTAAAATGTATCTTTGCGCCTTCATAAAAGCAGAAATGAACCTAGAGCAGATTTTGATACAAGCCGTTAAAAATGCGGTAACCCAACTATTTAACGCAACACTTGAAAATGTAGAACTTCAGCCTACGCGAAAGGATTTTGAAGGCGATATTACCGTTGTTGTTTTTCCTATACTTCGTGTTGTAAAAGGTAATCCCGCAGTTATTGGTGAGCAGATAGGAAAATATCTGGCTGATAATTTGCCCCAAATAGCCGATTTTAACGTCGTAAAGGGGTTTTTAAATCTCGTGGTTTCAGATTCATATTATCTTGATTTCTTTAAAGAAATTCGGAATGATGAAAATTTTGGCAGAAAACCAGCAGAAGGAAAAGCGGTGATGGTAGAATATTCTTCGCCTAATACAAACAAACCTCTGCATTTAGGTCACGTGCGAAATAACTTATTGGGTTATTCTGTTGCTGAAATTATTAAAGCTTCCGGAAAGAAAGTTTACAAAACACAGATCATAAACGACCGTGGGATTCATATTTGCAAAAGTATGCTCGCCTGGCAGAAATTTGGTCATGGTGAAACTCCTCAATCTTCAGGCTTAAAAGGTGACAAACTTGTTGGGAATTACTATGTGAAATTTGAGCAAGAATTTCAAAAAGAGTATAGTTCTTGGTTGGAAATTTACACAACTGACAAACTTTATGATGAATTTGAGAATCAGGTTAAGACTAATGAGATACAAGATTTTCTTAAAGGAGAATTAAAATCTTTTATAGATAAGGGATTTGATCTAAGTATAGAGGACGTCAAAATTAAGGTTCACGACGAAATAGTAAGAAAGTATTTTCGAGGTATACTGAAGGATATTTTTTTTAGAGATTACAGTATACTTGGATCTGAAGCTCAGCAAATGTTACTTAAATGGGAAGCCGGTGATGCTGCAGTTGTAGAACTTTGGAAAACCATGAATGGCTGGGTTTATAAGGGTTTTGAAGCTACTTATAAGGCTTTAGGAGTAGATTTTGACAGCTACTATTATGAAAGCAATACCTACTTATTAGGTAAGGATAATATAGAAGAAGGACTTAAAAACGGAGTTTTCTTTAGAAAAGAAGATGGTTCTGTTTGGTGTGATTTGACCCCAGATGGACTTGATGAAAAAATCGTTTTACGCAGTGATGGTACGGCCGTTTATATGACGCAGGATATTGGTACCGCGATACAACGCGTTAAGGATAATCCTGATGTGGGCGGAATGATCTACACCGTAGGAAACGAGCAGGATTATCATTTTAAAGTGCTTTTTCTTATTCTGAAAAAACTAGGTTACGATTGGGCAAAAAATCTATTTCATTTAAGTTATGGAATGGTTGATCTTCCCAGCGGAAAAATGAAAAGCCGTGAGGGAACTGTGGTAGATGCAGATGATCTTATTGCAGAAATGGCAAATACCGCCGAAGAAATTTCGACAGAACTTGGTAAACTGGATGGTTATAGTGAGGAAGAAAAAAAGGAGCTTTATAAGATAATTGGCTTAGGAGCTTTAAAATATTACATCTTAAAAGTTGATCCTAAAAAACGTATCCTTTTTGATCCGGAAGAATCTGTAGATTTTCAGGGCAATACAGGTCCATTTATTCAATACACCTACGCTCGTATTCAGTCAATTTTGCGTAAAGCCGAAGAAAATAAAATTCCGGTAGAATTGGTTCACAGCGAACTTCATCCTAAGGAAAAAGAACTAATTAAACAAATTGAGTTGTATCCTAATATGATTCAGGTAGCGGCAGAAAATCATAGTCCGGCAATTATTGCAAACTACACCTACGATCTGGTAAAAGAGTTTAATTCTTTTTATCAAAATGTTTCTATTCTTGGTGCCGATAGCGAAGAAGAAATCAGCTTTCGGGTGGCTTTATCAAGAAAAGTAGGAGACGTGATTGAATCTGCTTTTAAACTTCTGGGAATTACTGTTCCGGAAAGAATGTAAAATTAAAATGAAATTCGAAAGCTTGCGTTTGGAGTGATTCCTAACGAACTTTTGTTGATCTCAACAGCGTTATTTTCATCGGCAG
>JBALXG010000390.1:0-3270 GCA_036961055.1 Leeuwenhoekiella sp.
CAAACTTTTTAAAATCTGGCAAATACTTTATATAGGAAAATCCAAATGTTCCATCTGGTCTGTTAATCGTAGGTGAGCCATGTATTTCATCATAAATATAAACTTCATCATCACTAATGCGATATTTAAATGGCTCAACATTATTTGCCGCGACCAAAGCTTTATGCAAATAAGACAGAAAAAAGGAATCTTCATTATTTTTTGCTGAAGCATAAGCTTCGGTGCAATCTACTTTTGCCGTAATGCCGAAGAAAGGCTCTTCAAATTTTCTAAAGAAATGAAAGTGCTCTTTGCGCGCCCACGTAGACAGATCTAAAATCGTTTTCAAAATAAAAATTATTTAGCCGAATTACTTTTAACCAGTAATAGAGAAACAATTACATACAGGACAATTATTACAGGAATCGCCAGAAACTGAAGGAAAATCAGCAATAATACAGACAAAATCAGGAAAATATAACGCACTTTATTTTCGGCAAAACCCCAGCTTTTAAACTTTAAAGCAAAAAGCGGCAATTCGGCATTTAGCAAATAACAACTCAACGCTGTTAACGCAAGTAAAAACCAGGTATTGCTTATTAGATTTTGTGCAAATTCTGACGATTCATTCATCAATATTAAAGGCAGACTTATAATTAGTAACGCATTTGCCGGTGTAGGCAATCCTATAAAAGATTCGGTCTGGCGCGTATCAATATTAAATTTCGCGAGGCGATAAGCCGATGCTAATGTAATTGCAAAACCTAAAAAGGGTAATAAACTCAAAGATTCCCAGTGAAAATCCTGTTGTATAAGTCGTACGCCAGTACCCCAACTCTCAATGCGATACAATAGCTGAAACATAACCATTCCCGGCACAACACCGCTTGTAATCACATCTGCAAGAGAATCAAGCTGCAGACCAAGATCACTTTGTTTATTTAAAATTCTGGCAAAAAAACCATCAAAAAAGTCAAAAAATATGCCTAAAACCACCGCATAAGCAGCAAAATCGAGCCTGTTTGTAGCGGCAAAATAAGTTCCCAGCATACCAGAAAAAAGGTTTGCCATTGTAAATGAATTGGGAATATACCGGGAAATTGTCATACTTGTATTTTTTGTAAAAGTAAATTAAAATATGAGCTGTACCTTTTTAAAAATATAGTACTGTAACAATATAGTCAATAAAATAAAGTTTAAATTGGTAAAATAAATAGTCATATTTGCCCCAAAACTCCACGCGATTGTATAAAAGTTACGCGATACTACTTTTAATCATTTTACCTTCAATCACCCAGGCACAGGCAGTGCGCAAATACTCTAATGAATTTTTAAATATTGGCGTAGATGCTGCTTCTCTGGGAATGGCAAATGCGGTGGTTGCCAGCACAGGCGATGTAAATTCAGGATATTGGAATCCTGCAGGGCTTGTAAATCTCGAAGATAATGAACTTGCACTCATGCACGCTAGTTACTTTGCAAATATTGCGCTTTATGATTATGCAGCTTTCGCGAAAACAATTGACGATGAAAGTACCGTAGCGCTGTCATTAATACGTTTTGGTGTAGATGACATTCTCAACACCACCCAGCTAATTGACGCTAATGGTAATATAGATTATAACAGAATAAGCCTGTTTTCTACTGCAGATTATGCACTTACATTCTCATATGCCAGACGTTTGCCTTTACAAGGACTCAATATAGGTGGAAATGCAAAAATCATTAGAAGAGTTATTGGGGATTTTGCTTCATCCTGGGGATTCGGGCTCGATTTTGGTTTACAATACAAAACAGATAATTGGAATTTTGGAGTAATGGCTCGTGACATTACAACCTCTGTAAACACCTGGAGTATAGATGAGGAGCAATTTGCAACAATTAGCGATGCGGTAGAAGGACAGAATCAGGAATTGCCAGAAACGCTTGAAGTTACCATACCAAAGTTACAAATAGGAGTGTCACGTGCGTGGCTTATACGATATGATTACTCTCTAAAAGCTGAAGTAGACTTGCTTATGCGTTTTGCGCAAACAAATGATATTATATCTTCAGCAGCAGTGAGCGCCAGTCCCGCGGTAGGTTTAGAATTTGGTTACACAGACCTGGTTTTTTTACGAGCCGGTGTAGGAAACTTTCAAACCATTACCCAACTCGATGGCAGTGAGCGCATGGGTTTTCAACCTAATATAGGAGTAGGCTTTCAATATAGAGGCATTCATATAGATTATGCTCTTACAGATATTGGAGATCAAAGCGCCGCGATTTACAGCAATATTTTCTCACTAAAATTAGACTGGGAATTATTCAGATAGTTGGGAAACTACTATTTAGTTGCACGCAACATTTCCCGTTTTCCAGGAGGGCCTGGTAGTCTTTCAACAGTAAATCCTACACTTTGCATAGCGCGACGCACACTTCCTTTAGCAGCATAAGTAACTAAAACCCCTTCTTTTTTAAGTGCGTTGTGCATTCTTTGAAAAATATCTTCTCCCCAAAGTTCTGGTTGAACCTGTGCACCAAAGGCATCAAAATATACAAGATTGTAATTATCTATATCTTGTATCGTCTCAAACTTCTGTTCTCTTTTCGTTAGAAAAAAATTAGGAGTTAGCTGTATTTCCTTTTCCCAGGGAGAATTATGCATTTGCTTAAAAACATCTGTAAATTCGGCATTATTTACTAATTCCGGGTAATTAAGTTGCACAACCTCTTCAGCAGAAACGGGATAAGCTTCAACGCCATTATAGTAAATAGTGGTATCATTTTTGGCAACTTCTATACAGGTTAAAAAGGCGTTTAAACCTGTACCAAAGCCAATTTCAAGTATATTTAAGCTGTTTTTTGATGTGCTTGTTTTCTCTAAAAAATGATCCAGCCCCATTTTAAGAAAGACGTGCCTTGCTTCCTGCACAGCTCCATGCATAGAATGATATTGTTCATTCCATTCTGGTAACTGAATAGTTGTAGAACCGTCTGCGGTCTTAATAATTTTGCGTTGCAATTAATCTTGTATTCTTACGCCGTCTGCAATAAATGCAAGAGATTTTTTAGGATCTGTAATGGCTTCAATTTCTTCGGCACTTTTACCCGCATCTTCCGCCAGATGACGCTGATCTGCCACGCTCACTTCTTCTAAATATGCCTGACCGTGTACAGTAACTTCTTTCTGCTCAATATCTTTTGGAACAAAAAAGCCGTAATTTTTAAACTTAATCATCACCATATCACCTGTACCTACATCTACCTTCATCCAGCATCCTTTCACTTTACAAACTTCGGCTACGGGCC
>JBALXG010000391.1:0-2399 GCA_036961055.1 Leeuwenhoekiella sp.
TACTTTACGTATTTTTAAAAAATCAAGAATCTCTTTGGCTCCTTTGGCAACGCGACCGGTTCCAGTCAAACATATTTTGATGTTAGGTATGTCTAGGTTATCTAGTTGATTATACAAACCATTAAGATCTGGAAGATTTTCAGCTTTGGGAATATCCCATAATTTATAACGCAAACCCCAGGCACGAAAACCATTATAAGCTCCTACTAAGCCAGCATAGCGACCAAAACCTATAAGCCTGGCCCCATTTTCTTTTACAATAACTTCATGATCGTAGAGTTCTATATTTTTAGCCAAAACAGCCCGTAATAAATCCCTGTTATACTCTTGCTTTTTAATAGTATGACTAAAGAAAAAATAATTTTTATCGGGTATCAAAGCGTCGACAGGCACCTCTTTTACACCTATTAACACATCGCTTGTTGACACATCTTTTTTAACATCAAAACCTGCTGTTTTATAGGCTTCATCAGGAAAAATTCGAATATCTGATGATTCTATAACAAAAGTAGCTTGGGGAAATTTTTTAAGGGCTTCTTTAAGTTTTTCAGGAGAAAAAACAACACGTCTATCTGGAGGATTTTTGCGTTCTTTAATTATTGCAAAATGTATCTTATTCATATATTTTTCTTTAGCGCGATCGAAATTACAATTTTAAGGACATTAATGAATATGGCTAAGGGCATCATTTAAGATCTTTATAAAAAATTATCAAAATCTTTTATGTTTCTTGCGCACAATAACATACATTATTAAAAATATAAAGTCAATGAAAAATATTATACCCCTTTGTTTTGCAATCGCAATAATCTCATCATGTGCTGCTCAGGAGACTAAAATTAAAGGAGATAAAGATGTCCTTTCAGTCACCGAGAATCTTCCTTCTGGTATTAACACAATACAAATAGAAGAAGGTATAGAGGTAAAACTAGTTCAGGCAAAAACCGATAACTATGTTCTAACTACAGATCGTAATCTTGTCTCTGTTATAGATTTTACAGTTAAAGATAGTGTACTTACAATAAAAACTAATTTGAAAATAACACAATCTAAAGAGCTTGAAGTGTACTTAAAGCTTGAAAATCCTGAGCACATAATACTTAAAAATGATGCTAAAATAGAAACCCCAGGCCTTATTGAAACAGATAATTTTAGTCTTGCGGCTTATCAATCAAGTAAATTTGATTTAAATGTGAAAACTTTAAAATCTCAGGTAACACTTCTTGATAATAGCGGAGGTGAGTTAAATCTAGACGGCGAAAAAATTACCGTTATGATGAAAAACAGGACTGACTTAAAAGGTGATTTTACCGTAAACACCGCAATAGTAAATCTACAGGAAAGTGCAGAATTTTCCACCGATGGAAAAACTGATAATCTCACTCTTACTGGAGAAGATCGCTCAGAATTTAAAGGCCGAAAGTTTGAAGGTGATAATATGAATGTTACTTTGAATAAGCATGCTAAAGCAACTATTTACGCACGAGATAACTTAACGATTTTCGCAAAAGACAGAGCGAGTATTGAAGTTTATGGAAAACCTGAAATTACAGTGAAAGAATTAAGTGATAAAGCTGAAATTACAAAAAAATAGTTGGTCAGTTCTGTTATTATAATTATTCTTTAAATTTTAGAAACGATAAGATTGTTCTATCTTTGCCTGCTCTGCCAGATTTTGGGCAGTGATTTAATTGGGGTCGATTTGGTTTTGACAGCGAGTCTAATTGAATGGTAAGCACGTCGAGCGCTGGGACACAAGCTCGTAAATATCATGTTTCACACTTTTTAAACGGCGAGAATAACTACGCCCTAGCTGCATAATCTGAATCACAGTAAGATTACGCCTCGGCCCACTAGGTGGGCAAGCAGGAAGCCACTCAATTGCCTTGGTTTACGGCGATTGATTTAGTGGCTTCGTAAAAGTAAACCTAGTCATGGCAGGATCCTGATGTTATGGCAAAACTCAAGTGGGAATAAGGTTATACTTGGTAGTTCTTGACCGGATATAGCACGAAAATCAATTAAGAAATAAGCGTGTAGAAAGCTATTGAATTGCTTGTTTGGACGGCGGTTCGAACCCGCCCGACTCCACTTTTTGAGTATCAGAATCCAATAAAAAACCCTTAAAATCATTGATTTACAGGGTTTTTTGTTTTATTTTATATTAAATAATTTTATGAAAAGTCAAATAAGAAGGCGCCAATTCGGTGTCCTCACTGAATTCATGAAGAATTTAAAATATTCGTTTTTGTTATAAATCGCTTTCATTAAATACTGAAATTGATATAACTAGGTCTTTTTAAATTTTAGTTTGCCAGAAATAAGCTAAAATAATTTCTTGTTTTTGACGATTGATTTGTTCCTTTTACATGAATTGATTTGCCGGAAATGGCGTTTTG
>JBALXG010000391.1:2409-3268 GCA_036961055.1 Leeuwenhoekiella sp.
GAACAACTATCAAAATAAAGACCCTGAAAATCAAATGATTATCAGGGTCTCTACTCAAATACCTAACCTCTTCTATGCGTTAAGCACATCATATAATTCTTTTGCTGCCTGAGCAGGATCTTCTGCTCCATAAATAGCACTACCCGCAACTGCTACTACCACACCAGAATCTTTAACTGCTTTTATACTATCCTTATTTACACCTCCTGCTATAGAAACAGCTACACCGGCCTCTGTTGCTTCGTCAATAAGTACCTGAATTGAATAACCTGACTTAGCCTGCTCATCTAGGCCAGCATGTAATTCAACAAAAGCCACACCCAATTCTGATACCTCACGTGCCCGCTTTACTCTGTCTTTTACTCCTATGGTATCTACAACTACCGCTCTACCGTATTTTTTAGCTGATTTCACAGCTCCTTCTATAGTTGCATTGTCTACTGACCCTAAAATAGTAACATAATCAGCTCCTGCTTCAAATGCCAAATCTGCCTCTAGTTCACCTGCATCTGCGGTTTTGAAGTCAGCAAATACCATTTTTTCAGGAAAAGCGTCTTTCATTGCTTTTATAACTGCAACACCTTCACTTTTAATAAGCGGAGTGCCTAATTCAATAATATCAACGTAAGGAGCTACTTTTTTTGCCAAAGCTAGGGCATCTTCTGTTTTTAATAAATCGATTGCTACTTGTAACTTAGCCATAATTTTCAATATTTAATTTGTTATGTATTAATGTTTATTACTTAATCATGTACTACTCCATATTTGCATGGCGCTTATAAAGCGTTTCTGCGCTACTACCGTCTAATTTCCAAAGTATTTGTATAAGTGCATCAAAAAACAACAACAACCCCTGTTC
>JBALXG010000392.1:0-3262 GCA_036961055.1 Leeuwenhoekiella sp.
GGAGTTGTAGTTGTAGCCGTTTTAGGCTATTTAGGTTATCAGAAGTTTATTCAGGAGCCTAAAGAACTTGAAGCTTCTAATGAAATGTTCCAGGCGCAGAATTATTTTAATGATGCACTTAATAATGCCACGGCAAAAGATTCTCTTTATAATATGTCTATTAATGGTGGGGAAGGCAAATATGGTTTTCTTGATATCATAGATAATTATGGCGGAACAAAAGCAGGAAATCTAGCGCATTATTATGCTGGGATGGCTTTTCTAAATACAAATCAATATCAGGAAGCAATAGATCAATTAGAAGATTTTGATGCAGATGATGAGATATTAGGTCCGCTTGCACAAGGAGCGATAGGTGATGCATTTATGCAACTTGATCAACCGGAAGAAGCTTTAAACTATTATGAAAAAGCTGCAAACCTGCGTAAAAATGATTTTACCGCACCACGTTTCCTTTTAAAGGCGAGTGTTGTGGCAATAGAATTAGGAAAAAATGATAAGGCTGAAAGTATGCTTACACGTATAAAAGATGAATTTAGTACTTCTGCCGAAGCAAAAGAAGTTGATCTTTATATGGGTATGGCAAAAGCTGCAAAATAAATATTATGGCGACAACAAACTTGTCTGCTTACGATAAATCTACAATCCCAAACGCGAAAGATTTTCGGTTTGGGATTGTTGTTTCTGAGTGGAACCACGACATCACTGAAGGTCTTTTTCAAGGTGCATTTGACACTTTTTTAGATTGTGGCGCCGTAAAGGAAAATATAGTGAGATGGAATGTCCCCGGAAGTTTTGAACTTATCTATGGCTGTAAAAAGATGCAACAGAGTTTTGATATGCTGGACGCGATAATTGCAGTAGGAAGTGTGATACAGGGACAAACCAAACATTTTGATTTTGTTTGTGAAGGTGTAACTCAGGGTATTAAAGATCTTAATGTACAAAATGATATTCCTGTAATATTTTGTCTGCTTACAGATAATAATATGCAACAGGCAATTGATCGCAGCGGTGGCATACATGGTAATAAAGGCACAGAAGCAGCAATTGCCGCAATAAAAATGGCGCAACTACGCAAAGACGCTAAATTTTAGTACAACTCTTAAGGTGGAATGCTTTTTGCTTTGTTTATATTGAAGTACCTACTTTTGAAGATAGTTAGGTATTTATTGTAAATTTGAGTAATTATTAAAGAAAGGATTCTACCGTGAAAGTTAATATTCTAAAGAGCAAGCAGAATAGTCGTTTTAACTATACTCCCCGTTATTATAAAGGGAAAGATATAGGCAATCCTTATGCTTTTGATTCTAAGTTTAATAAATATCGTGATGCCACAAATGCAAATGATTATAGGGCGCAATGGACAGAAGCCCGAAAATCAAGCAGAAATCGTGGTAATAGAGTAATAAATAGAACGATTGTGTATATTATAATTATACTCATCTTCTTATTTTTGTACATCATAGATTTTGATCTTTCTATTTTTAGTCAACCTAAATAATGGCAGATATTATTAAGCTTTTACCTGATCACGTAGCTAATCAGATCGCTGCGGGAGAGGTCGTGCAACGCCCGGCATCAGTGGTAAAAGAACTGCTGGAAAATGCCCTCGATGCAGGTGCTTCAACCATTAAACTTATTGTTAAAAATGCCGGTAAAGTACTTATTCAGGTAATTGACGACGGTAAGGGAATGACTGTTACAGACGCCAGATTAAGCTTTGAACGTCATGCCACATCTAAGATCAAAACAGCAGACGACCTTTTTGCACTTCACACTAAAGGTTTTAGGGGAGAAGCACTGGCTTCAATAGCGGCAATTGCACATGTTGATCTAAAAACCCGCACAGAAGAGGATGAAGTAGGCACTGCTATTCATATTGAAGGTAGCGAGGTAAAATCTCAGGAAGTTGTCGCAACGGTAAAAGGAACTTCAATTTCGGTTAAAAATCTTTTTTTTAACATTCCCGCAAGGCGAAATTTTCTAAAGTCAGACAGCGTAGAATTAAAGCATGTTATTGATGAATTTCATCGAGTTGCTTTGGCTCACGAGAGTGTGTCATTTGTAATGTATCACAATGAAGGTGAAATTTTTAATCTTCCGGCGAGTAATAAAAGACAACGTATTGTAAATATTTTTGGTTCAAAAACCAATGAAAAACTCGTTCCTGTACAGGAAGAAACTGAAATTGTAAACATAAGCGGTTTTATAATTAAGCCTGAATTTGCCAAAAAAACAAAAGGAGAGCAGTTTTTTTTCGTCAATGACAGATTTGTAAAACACGCGTATTTAAATCACGCGGTTTCTGCCGCGTTTGATGGCTTGTTACCAGACCGTTCGCGGGCAAGCTATTTTTTATATTTAAAAGTAAATCCTAAAACAATAGACATAAATATTCATCCTACAAAAACTGAAGTAAAGTTTGAAGATGAACATGCTATTTATACACTTTTAAGAGCCAGCGTTAAGCATAGTCTGGGCCAATTTAATATTGCGCCTGTGCTTGATTTTAATCGTGATTCTAATTTTGACACTCCATATTCTTATAAAGACAAAAATTACCAGACGCCTAAAATTGAAGTAGACAGAAATTTTAACCCCTTTGAAACTGTTGAAAATCGGTCTAATTTCACTGGAAATCGGTCTTTTGAGCGAAAAAACGCCAAAGGATGGGAAAACATGTATGAGGGATTAGAAAAACGATCTGCAACAGACAATTTGAATTCCTTTAGCAGAGTAGAACATGAGCACAAAGGAAATTCTGAAACTGTTTTTGAAGAGCATGAAAGTCAAGGTAATCTTATGCCCGCAGATAATCAGAATTCTGGCAATACATATCAACTTCACAAAAAATATCTCGTAAGCACAATTAAAAGCGGAATGGTCATTATAGATCAACACCGTGCGCATCAGCGTATTTTGTATGAAGAATTACTTCGGAATATTACGGTGAAAGAATCTGTAAGTCAGCAACTGCTTTTTCCGTTATTGCTTGAATATTCTGTAACAGAAATCGCTATTTTCGATCAATTAAAAGAATCTCTAGAAAATACCGGTTTTGTTTTAAACATACTTAAAGATAACGAGCTTGAAGTTTTAGGAATTCCATCTAGTATTCAGGAAAGTGAGGTATCTATTGTTCTCGAGCAATTGTTGAATGACGTGCAACATGAAGTTCCTGATGCCGGTTTTAGTCAGACAGATATTTTGGCAAAAAGTATGGCAAACAGTATGGCCGTGCGCACGGGTGAGAAACTTG
>JBALXG010000393.1:0-3258 GCA_036961055.1 Leeuwenhoekiella sp.
CTAAAAAGTACGGGTTCCTATTTTCAACACCCAATCGACCTGGAATTTTTAAGAAATTAAATGTTTCACATTGATGTTATTCTTAAAAATCCTATCAGAAATCCCTTAAAAATGTAAGAGTAACCCATTAAAAATCTGGACAGAAAAGCTCCAAAAACACACTTAAAAAAATCCTTTTGCTTTTTATATCTGGAGCGTACTCCTTTTTTTGTGTTTTACAAAACTCAGGATTTTCCAAGTAGAATGTACAGCCTAAAAAACGAATAAACTTTTCCGGTTTGTATCCATTTACTTCCCATAGAGCTGTAGGCGTTTCCTTTTCGATAGAACGTGATTTAAAATTTACGTTTGGAAAGAGCTTTTATAAAAAGTGCGACGAAGGGAGCCTGGTTATGCAAAGCTCCCAAACTAAATTTTAGTTCTTTAAAGAAAAGGAAACGGCTATTACGGATAAGTAGTTTTGTATCATAGAAGTTTTTGAAAATCTTCCTTTTACATTCAAAAGTTGAAGCCAGTAAGATCAAGCGAACTCAATCCCTTTGCCTGGGATTGTGTTCAAGACTTTTTGCATGAACCTCTTTCCCCACAATGAAGCTTTTTGCGTAATGTAGGGGAATGGGGTGAATTCCGTTAAACTACTACCATTCCTCTTAAAAAGACAAATTATTCTATCAAGCACAATGCTAAAGACTGCTACTATTCTTTCTTATTGATATTGTGGGAATATCCGTGTATTTTCTTAGAACCTTTTAGCACTACATTCAAAAACACTATTTTTGGGTTAATGAAAATTCTGGTAACCTTACTTTCATTTTTAACTCTCTTTTTGTCAGCAGTGCCTTGCTGTTCAAAAACTGCAGAAGATAGGGCAGAGCATCAAACCTGTGAAGAATCTTCAGATTGTGATGATATTCCTTGCGAGGGGCCTTGCTCTCCCTTTTACACATGCGGTAGCTGTACCGGATTTTCTGTACAAGAAGTAGCAGCTTTTACTTTTATTCTAGATCAGCTTATAGATCAAAAAATTGTTTCAATTATTTCTTTTCACCGGGAAGATTATCAGTCTCCTTCTTTTAAGCCTCCTCGTACACGATTAAAAATAGCCTGATTATATTCACTAAGGAGTGAAAAGAAAACCTTTTTTAATCCCATAAAATAAAGTCCTTGAAACATCATCTTTCGATGCTGCTTATGCTTTTATGCAGTGTAGCTTTCGCCCAAAATTCTTTTAAAGCAACCCTGAAACACGCGGAAACTGAAGCCCCACTTTACGGTGTTTCGGTAAGTATACATTCCTTAAATACCGGAGCAATTACTGACGCTCAGGGTTTGGTTAAAGTCACAGATATTCCTGACGGTACCTATACTATTGAAATGAGTTATATCGGTTTTGAAACGCAAACCATAACACTTACATTTCCGCTTGCCACATCAGCAAACGGGCAAACCTTTTATTTACACCCAGCTGAGGAGCAGATAGAAGAAGTCCTTATACAATCTACCAGAAGCTCGCGTACCTTTCAGGATATCCCCACACGACTTGAGTTTATAGCCGGCGAAGAACTTGCTGAAAAAGGCAATATGAAACCCGGAGATATACGTATGCTACTCAATGAGAGCACCGGAATTCAAACCCAACAGACTTCGGCTACAAGTTACAATTCAAGCATTCGCATTCAGGGTCTGGATGGTAAATACACCCAGTTGCTTCGTGACGGTCTCCCCCTCTATTCTGGGTATTCTGGCGGTTTAAGCTTGATGCAAATAGCACCTCTTGATCTAAAGCAAGTAGAAGTGATTAAGGGAGCTTCATCAACCCTGTATGGAGGCGGTGCAATCGCAGGTCTGGTAAACCTGATTTCTAAAACTCCTGAAGACCAACCGGAACTGAGTTTTATGGCAAATGGAACTTCGGCTTTAGGTCTTGATTTAAGCGGGTTTTATTCTGAAAAATACGGTAAAACAGGTGCGACAGTATTTGCCTCTTACAATTTGGGAACACCTTATGATCCTGCAGATAATGGGTTAACAGCTATTCCTAAATTTGAACGTTTTACCTTAAACCCAAAGCTCTATGTATATCTTAATGAAAAAATCAATCTTAACCTTGGGTTAAATTATGTTAACGAAGATCGCCTGGGTGGTGTAATGGATTATGTAAATGGCGATAGCCAGGCCGGATATTTTGAGCGAAACACTACCGAGCGCTTTTCAACACAATTACAAGCGAGCTATAAAATGTCAGAAAATTCCAGCCTTACCCTTAAAAATAGTATCAGCCTTTTTGAACGTGAAATCGAAGTTCCTGACTATAATTTTGGCGGAAGACAGCACTCTTCTTTTTCTGAAGTTAATTATGCAACAACATTTCCAAAAACAGAATGGGTAACCGGGATAAACCTCTGGACCGAAGATTTTGAGCAGCAACAAGGAGCACCCGATCAGGATTTAAGTTTCAATAATTATACAATAGGAGCTTTTGCTCAAAACATTTGGGATATCGAAGAACAATGGACACTTGAAACCGGTCTGCGTACAGATTATCAAAGCGATTACGGTGTTTTTGTTTTACCCAGATTTTCTGTAATGATTGAACCTACAGATGCACTCACCTTACGACTAGGTGGAGGTATGGGATATAAAACACCTACTGTTTTTACAGAGGATGTAGAGCGCTTGCAATTTCAGAATGTGATGCCCATCGACGTTAATCAAACAGACGCCGAACGTTCAATTGGGTTTAATCTGGATGGTAATTATAAATGGTCTATTACTTCAGATCTCAACCTATCTACAAACCTACTCCTGTTTTATACCCAAATCAACGACCCGCTTATCCTGAATCAAACAGAGAATGGTATGTATTCGTTTGTTCAGCCTGATGGATATCTGGACAGTAAAGGATTAGAGGCTAATATGCGCTGGAAATACCACGATTTTAAATTATTTATAGGGTACACCTTAGCTGATGTAAATCAGCATTATCAGGGCAACAGTTCCCAATATCCGTTAGTTGCACAGCACCGTCTTAATAATGTGTTGATGTATGAAAAACATGAAAATTTTTGGATTGGCTTAGAGGGCTATTATTATAGTAAGCAGCTATTAAATGACGGTACCACCGGCCAATCATATTGGATTCTCGGTGTGATGACCGAAAAGAAACTCGGCAAAAACTTCTCGTTGTTTTTAAATTTTGAAAACATTCTTGACACACGACAAACCAGATTTGATACCATTTATACTGGCACGTTGAAT
>JBALXG010000394.1:0-3258 GCA_036961055.1 Leeuwenhoekiella sp.
ATTTGATAATCTATCTATTATTAAACTAATAGTACCTAAACCAGTAGTTATACCAATGACTTCCTGAATAGATAGACCTCCTCTTCTCTCTGCTTTAGGAGGTACTAAAATAACTGAGCCTGGCTCTAAACGCGGATAATCCTTAAAGAAAAAATAATTTTTTGTAGCCTTAACTTCACCGTTAGCATATATGACATAGGTTTTACCCTTTTTGGCATCTGATGTAAATCCACCAGAATTATTTATATATTCCTTTAAAGACATAGTCTTATCATAACGTATGAGTGAGGGAGCTAAAATTTCTCCTCTTACTTCAACAGTTTGCTTTTCTGATGGTATCGTTAATATATCTCCTTCTTCTAATATGATATCGTATTTAGAATATCTACCTCCATTTTCTAGAATTTTTTTAAGATTAAGACCAATTCTAAAGTCCTTTTCTGGTTTCTGAACTTCAAAAATTGAATCCTGCTCTCCTATTTGTTCTAATAATTCTTGTTGTTGTTCCCGATCTTTTATATTCTTTTTACGTACAAGAGTGGCCCCTTCAATATATGCAAATGGCGACAATCCCCCAGCATAACTCAGAAGATCAGACACCCTGTCATTTTTACTAGTTATCGTATAATTACCGGGATAACTAACTTCACCTTCTACCATCACTTCTTTTTGAGCAGAATAGCCTTTTACGTAACGAACAGATACTCTATCAAAAGGCTTTAACGTGAAACCACCTCCATCCTGTAAAGTAAGATCTTCTGTACTTGACCATTTAAACGTTCTGCTTAGTGTTTGAAAATCCCCATCATCAAGCCTTCTAGAAATATCAATTACATTAACATCTGCTCCATCTTTAAAACCTCCAGCTAGAGCAATCATATCCTCTACTTTTAAGTTTTCTATATAATCTATGGTTTTAGGTTCATTGACGGCGCCATCAATTGAAACCATCATTTCTTCTTTTAAACTGTTTTTATCAAATACAAAAACACTGTCTTCTCTACGCAATGGCAAATCAAATTCTTTATTTAGCAAATCTAAAATTGAAAATGACTGAGCCTCTCTTTTATAACCGTCTTTAACACGATATAAAATTGCCCTTTGAATAAGTGCTTCTTCTTTAACACCCATTGCTTTTTTAAACAAGCCCGATAACATTAAACTATCATTGAGCTCATATATTCCGGGTCTATATACTGCTCCCTCTATACTAACCTTATTCTCAAAACGGTTAGTAATCTCACCAATTATAATTTTGTCACCATCTTTTAATGGAACTGGTGTATCGCCTAGAACTACATCCTTAACCGATCGCTGAGATCCTGTCACGCGCTCAACCATTACCCTATCCTTATAAGCATCTGATGTGAAACCACCAAAAAAGACACTTAAATCCTCAAAAGTTTCTTCATCTCTTACTTCATAAATTCCGGGTCGTTTTGCTGCTCCTTCAACTTTTATTCTTTGCTCATAAGGATTAACTATAATAACATCCTGATCCTTTAAAAATTCATTCCCTGAATCTATTCCCTCAACGAGAAATTTATATATGTCAAAATTAGAAACCTGTTCACCATTACGCACTAGTCTAATATTCCTAAATGTACCATTTTCAGTGGGACCACCAGCGGCATACAAAGCATTGAGTACGGTTGATAAAGCTGATAGTGTATAGGTACCCGGCACTTTTACTTCCCCTATAATATTTACCTGAACTCGACGTATGTCTGATAAAGCTATATCTGTGTGTACTTTGTAAGGGCTATTAGTATTAGCACTTATTCCTGAATATATTTTTTTAAGTCTAGAATTTATTTTTTCTTTCGCCTGCTCTATTGAGAGACCGCTAACAAAAATGGGGCCTATACTTTCGATTCTAATCGAACCTTCTGAAGATACTTTTTGCTGATATGTGTTTTCTGCCGCGCCCCAAATATTTATTATAATTTCATCTCCAGGTCCTAATTGATAATTAGATGGAGTCGCAAGATTTAAATTAGGTTCAAATGAAATGTTAGCATTGTTGAAAAAATCATAACCAAAAAGTAGACTTTTTTCATTATTAATAGAATCATTTTTACCTGTTAAACCATAAAAAAGTTCATTTTCCTGATCAAATTTATCATCAGGATTTATTGTTTCTGTTATTTCCTTTGATTTTTGTTTATCGGCGGGAGGTAAGGCCAGGATTCTACGCCTTAGTTTTGCGATTTGAACTTGAGACATACCTTTAGCCGCAGCTAACGGCTCAAGTTGATCTAGTGTATAACCCTCCTCTTTTGCTTTATCCCAGTAAGATCTTATTTGCTCGTCAGAAAGATCATCAACATTCACAGAGGATATCTGGTTTTGACTTATTGTTTGGGAGTGCAAATTTGAAGTAGCAAAGTAGGTCGTAAATAATAAAAATAGAATTACTTGATATTTCATTTATGAGCAAGGTTAAATAATAATCAATGATAGATTATAGATGGGGCCAATTTTAATTTGCAAAATAAGCGTTTTTCGATCGTTTTTTAAAGCTCCGTACAATAAATTTTCAATCGTTAACTAAATATAAAAATGGTTTAATTTCGACCTTAGTTGAATTTATAGTGGTATCCCATTCCTACTCCAAATGTTGCATTCTTATAATTACTATTATCTAAACCAAGGGTCAATTGCAAGTCTCCTAAAAACGAGCTGTAATTAAATTGCCCCATAGTATATATAGCCTTTTCTGCAGGATTAATAGGGAAGCCATATCGACCTAAATTTTTTACATAACTTATTTTAAATAGATAATTGATAAATCCTACATCCCCTGTAAACCCTAAATGATGTACTATACTTCTATTAATTGCAATACCATCTCTAGTTGTATTAGGAATTATAAAAGGTATTCCTATAGTGCGCCCTTCATAAGTCCAGCCAGTCTTATAAATACCGTTATAAAAATAGCGATCACCACCACTAAAGGTATGTCTACCACTTTGAGAGATTGTTTGTGCATATTCATAAAGAATACCTTTAATTAAATTTCCATTTTTAGGTTTTAACATAACACCCCAAACTCCATCTGGAAAATTGTTCAGCTCGCGCCCAGATCTATCTTCAAATATTGATTGATAATATATTTTAAGACTGTAATCAGGTTTTTTCAAATCATAAGTTAGATGATAGGAACCTAAGTGATTTCCTAAAGCATTGGTTTGTTCTCCAACATAAGAATCTCCACCTCCACTTTCTCCAACAAAAATTTTTAAAAAATTATTAAAC
>JBALXG010000395.1:0-3253 GCA_036961055.1 Leeuwenhoekiella sp.
CAGGAACATTCCGTATAATGGTAACCGCAAATTCAGGAGTAGATCTTGACAGCGTAGCAACTGGAATTAATGAAGCTTTTGCTCTTTTTGAAAAAGACGGAGTAAAAGATCGTGATATCGAGCGCATAAAAGCAGGTCTTGAAACAGATTTTTATAACGGAATCAGCAGTGTTTTGGGCAAATCATTTCAGCTGGCACAATACGATGTATTTACAGGTGATCCCGGTTTTATTACTAAAGACATAAATAATATAAAGGCTGTTACTAAAGAAGATGTAATGAGTGTGTATGAGAAATACATAAAAGACAAGCCTTTTGTGATGACGAGTTTTGTGCCTAAAGGGCAGAAAGAATTGATCGTAGATAATTCTGAAGAAGCTCAGGTTGTAGAGGAAAAAATTATCGAAAATGTGCAAACCGAAATTGCAGATGTTGAAAATGATTATGAAAAAACTCCTACTACATTTGATCGTGATACGCCACCGGCAATAGGTGATACGCCTAAGCTTAAAATTCCGGATTCATGGAAGTCTGAACTGAATGATAAAATGGAAGTTTATGGTATTGAACAAACCGAATTACCTCTAGTAAACTTTAGCCTTGTAATTGAAGGCGGACATTTACTCGACGATCTTTCAAAAAATGGTGTTGCTAACCTTATGACAGATATCATGATGGAAGGTACGGCAAATAAAACGCCAGAAGAATTAGAAGAAGAAATCGATCTGCTCGGTGCAAATATAAACATGTACACCACAGAGGAATCTATCATTATACGCGGAAATACATTGAAGCGTAATTTTGATAAAACAATGGCTTTGGTTCAGGAAATATTATTACAACCACGGTGGGATGAAGAAGAATTTGCGCGAATTAAAACAAGCACCATTAATGGTATTCAGCGTGCAGATGCAGATCCTAATAGTATTGCAGACCGCGTTTATAATAAAGTGCTTTATGGCGAAAATCATCCTTTTGCATATCCTACTTCTGGAACTGTAGAATCAGTTGAAGCGATAACTATTGATGATTTAAAGAATTTTTATGAGAAGAATTTTTCACCATCTGTAAGTAGATTTCATGTTGTAGGCGATGTTTCTGAAACAGAAGCCTTAGCAGCTCTTGATGGTCTTGAAGAAAATTGGCCGGCTAAAGATGTAGAAATACCCACTTTTGATATTAAAAACGATCGTGATAAAGCTTCTCTTTATTTTGTAGATGTGCCTAATGCCAAGCAATCTGTTATCAACATAGGTTACGTCGCTTTGCCACGTACGGCGGAAGATTTCTATCCTCTAGAGATAATGAATTACAAACTGGGAGGATCTTTTTCTGGAAATGTAAATTTGATTTTACGTGAAGAAAAAGGATACACTTACGGCGCAAGATCTGGTTTTAGCGGTTCTAAAATTCCGGGAACATTTACAGCATCTTCCAGCGTTCGTACAAATACAACAGGTGAATCTGTTGGGATTTTTAAAGATGAAATTGCAAAATATAAAGAAGGAATCTCTGCTGAAGATCTTGAATTTACTAAAAATGCGATGATTAAATCTAATGCCAGACGTTTTGAAACGCAGTATTCTTTATTAGGCATGCTTCAGGAAATGAGCGCCTATGACCTTGATCCTAAATATATAGAAAAGGAGGAAGCTACAATAGGAGCCATGACTCTTGAGCAGCATAAAGAACTTGCTAATAAATATCTTGATGAATCTAAAATGGCTTATCTGGTTGTAGGTGATGCTGCAACCCAATTTGAGCAGTTTAAGAAAATGGGATTTGATGAAGTAAAATTACTGGACAAAGAAGGCAATGAGATTAAGCTTTCTGATATAAAACAATAATTTTAATTTATTTATTTAAAAGCCCGCTGCAACAGCGGGCTTTTTTCTTCTCTAATTTTAGCATAAAGCTATATATTTAGCCAAAAATCCCCCTTTTACTATGCAAAATCGGCTTTTAGAGCGCAGTTTTCAGACGTTATTTTTTGCAGATAATCAAGAAACTTGGAGAATTAAACCAAAAAAATAATGCGTAATCCTTTTAAAAATATTGGTCCGGGTGCGCTTATAGCAGCCGCTTTTATTGGTCCAGGAACGGTTACGACGTGTACGCTGGCTGGTGTGCAATTTGGTTATGCTTTATTATGGGCAATGACACTTTCAATTGTGGCGACCGTAATTTTACAGGAAACCGCAGCACGCATAGGCCTTGTTACAGGAAAAGGTTTGACACAGGTTTTAAGAACTGAATTGTCAAATCCTATTTCCCAAAAAGTAATTCTGGGTTTGGTACTCGCAGCAATTGTGGTAGGCAACGCCGCATATGAGGCCGGTAACATTAGTGGAGGCGTTTTAGGAATTCAGGCGCTGGGTGTTGATGGAATATTCACATCGGGCGGTGTTACGTATAATTTGTGGAGTTTGGTAATAGGAGCTATCGCCTTTATTTTGCTCTATCTGGGCAATTATAAAGTTCTGGAGCGAGTTTTTTTGGCACTTGTAATTCTTATGAGTCTCTCTTTTGTGATCACCGCCATTCTAACCAAGCCTGATATTTTTGCAATACTAAAGAATAGTTTTATTCCTAATTTTCCAGATAATAGTATTCTAACCATTGTAGCTTTAGTAGGAACAACAGTTGTGCCCTACAATTTGTTTCTGCACGCGTCGCTGGTCAATCAAAAATGGAATGATAAAAAAGATTTAGCTCTTGCCAGAAAAGACACCTATATAGCTGTCATTCTTGGCGGCTTTGTTTCTATGTGCATCATCATTTCGGCAAATGCTATTGCAGGTAATCAGATTGCAGGTGCAACAGATCTTGCCCAAAGCCTTGAGCCATTATATGGTGTCTGGGCGCGATATTTTATCTCAATAGGATTATTTGCTGCGGGCATCACTTCTGCCATTACAGCTCCGCTTGCTGCGGCTTATGTGGCTCAGGGTTGTCTGGGTTTTAAAGGAGGTTTAAACAGCCGTAACTTCAGATTAACCTGGATGATAGTTTTGCTGTTTGGCGTAGTTTTTTCAACCTTTGGTTTACAACCCATTCAGATTATAAAATTTGCCCAAATCGCTAATGGAATCTTACTTCCTGTTATTGCAGGTATTCTTATCTGGCTGGCAAACCGAAGTAAACTGCTGGGTATTTACAAAAATTCTAAGGTTAAAAACATAATCAGTCTTATAATCCTGATCATTACCATTGCCTTAGGCTTAAGAAGCATTTTAAAGGTTTTTAATTTATT
>JBALXG010000396.1:0-3249 GCA_036961055.1 Leeuwenhoekiella sp.
TTTTCTACATTCATAACTTGCTGCGCTTACCACTCCGCGATCGCCGGTTCCGCCCACAATTACAGGTTTATTATTAAGCGAACTATCAGCTAATCTTTCGCAAGACACAAAAAACGCATCAAGATCAAGATGTAAAATATGTCTATTCATATAATTTGGAATTATTACAAAATTATGGAAATATTCCTAATTATAGAGATGAGCAATGGATTTTAAAAAGTTAAAAATGTAAGCAGTTGAATTTGTCAATATTGGGGAAAGGATCTTTCTGAATAAAGTGACAGCAGCTAAGAATAAATAAAGATAAAGGAATTAAATTTTTTTACTATCAGGATTTTTTTGGTTTGAAAACAAGGAAAGAATCTCTATGGTATTTTCGTTTATTCTGTAATAAAGATTATTGTGTTTTTCTACAACTGCTTTATGGATTTCCTTTTTTTCAAATGAAGAAGGAAATATATTAGGACTCCTAGAAATTAATTCGATCGTGTGATCCAATTTCGCTACAAAATTTTTTAGTTCTCGATCTGTCCAGTTTTGTTCTAAATATTCAATAGTTTCTTTTAATTCAGAAAGGGCATGGTTTGTCCACAAGACTTTATAACCACTTTTCATAAATTTTCTTAGCATTAGAATGAGAAGTCAGTTTTCCATCATTGGCATCTTGCATTCCTTTTTCTATCGAATTTTTTTCAGAAGTAGAAATTTCATTATACCAATCCTTTTTTTCTTGTTTTCTCAATTCCATTAATTGATCAATCAACGACTCATCACTCAGAGTAGAAAGCCACTGTATTAATTCAATTTTCTTGTCTTTCAGATTTATATCCATACTCTAAATTTACAAATTTTCTCCCATCCCTTTATTTTACAGCAGGAATTATTCTACCAATACCTGATTATATACTTCTCTAATCAACTCCCGGTTATATTTACGTTCCAGCCGTCTTAAAGTAAAATGTGCGGTTGCCATTTTTTGAAAGTGGGTAATAAAAATAATATTTATAGAAGCACCGGCCGCAGCGCCAATGACTGGCACAGCCTGCGCTACAAATTTCTCACTCACCTGTACGGTATAACGAGCTGCAACCTGATTGATCAATCTGGCGATAGGAGCTGCGGTTTGTGAAGCCAAAGCTTCAATGAGTTTTGTGGTTCCGTTTTCTGCAAGGAATGTGCCTGCCTGGTTCATTGCTGTTTGTAAAGCGGCGCGTGTGGCATAATAACTGGTGTCTAACTCATCGTCATCTTTAGAAGTTCCGCCAAGAGCAAAAACTTGTAAACACGAGAGCTGTGTCTCAATATCATGAACATCTTCGCCCTGACTGCGAGCAATATCCATAATAGAGCGCATCATAAATTTTGTAGAAAGAATAAGGTCTGTTGTGAAACCAGCTGCACCAAAAAAACCACCTGCTGCGCCAGATATTCCCGTGACCATTTTATAGGTAATATTAGACGATTTTGTGCCTGTTTTACCCGATTTCATAGTCTGTAGATTAGCTTTTACTGCAAGTTGCAATGCTTTCTGAATACCCAGATGTATCTTATCCTGATATTTTTCAGGGATAAGCATCATACCAGCATCAATAGGAGTGCCTATTGTATTAAAAGCTTTCATAAGAAAAGAAACCTGATCAAGATCTTGTTTTGACTTTTTGATCAATATTTCGTCTTCTGGAGCGATTTTTTGTATTTGAGGGAGGTTTTTGTTCATGTTGAATAAACGAGTTACGGCTATAGGTATTTTTGGTTAAAGATAATAATAAGAAATATTTAGCATTTTAGTTTATTTAATCTGATGTTTCACAACCCCAAAGCCTCTTCAGATTTGAGCAAGGTTTCTTTAAATAACTGTTCGTTTATATCGGTTTTCCAAAAGGGAATCATCTCTTTTAATTTACTTTTTCCTTCTTCAGAATTTATTATTTGTGGGAAAGCTTTTTCAAGTACATCGAGCATTATTTTTACTGCGGTTGAAGCACCTGGCGATGCGCCCATAAGGCATGTTATACTTCCGTCTTTACTACTTACCACCTGAGTGCCAAATTCTAGTTTTCCGCCTTCATACTCATCGCGCTTTATAGTTTGTACACGTTGACCTGCGACCAGAATTTCCCAATCTTCACTTTTAGCATCTTTCACAAAAGTGCGTAACGCTTCCATTTTGTCTTCAAAAGACATTGCAACCTGCTTTATAAGATATTTAGTAAGTGGTAAATTATGCCAAAAAGCGCCCAACATCGAGGGAATATTATCAAATTTAATCGACTTGAAAAGATCGAGTTTAGAGCCTTCTTTTAAAAATTTCGGACTAAATCCTGCGAAAGGACCAAAAAGTAATTCGCGTTTACCATTAATATATCTTGTATCAAGATGGGGCACAGACATTGGCGGATCTCCCAGACCGGCTTTGCTGTACACTTTCGCATTATGCTGATTTATGATTTCTTCGTTTTTACAAACAAGCCATTCCCCACTTACGGGAAAACCACCATAACCGTCTTTTTCATCAATTTCTACCTTTTGCAAAAGCAGCAAACTACCACCGCCGGCACCTATAAAAACATGTTTTGCATCAAGATGTTGAAGTTCGCCAGTCTTTGTATTTTTCACTTCTACAGACCATTCTACTTCAGGATCAGGGTCAATATCAAGCACTTCTTCATTGCAATGAACAGGTGTATTATATTCGGTTTTAAGAATGTTAAAGAGTTCTCGAGTAAGATTACCATAATTCACTTCTGTACCGCGATCTATGCGAGAGGCGGCCATGATCTCATCTGGTTTTCGCTCATGCATCATAAGCGGAAACCATTTTTCCATAACTGCCATATCCTGGGTAAACTCAATAGAATTAAACATAAAATGTTCTTTCATGGCTTGATATCTTTTCTCAAGATATTCAGCGTTATCTTCACCAGTCACCCAACTGTGATGCGGGACAGATGTTATAAAAGAATGTGGATCTAAAATCAGGTTTTTATGTGCCAAAAATGACCAAAACTGCTTAGAAATCTCAAATTGTGTACAGATATCTATGGCCTTTTTAATGTCAATACTTCCGTCTTCATTTTCTGGCGTGTAATTGAGTTCGCATAAAGCGGAATGTCCTGTGCCGGCGTTATTCCACGCAGCAGAACTTTCCTGAGCTACTTCTTCCAGACGTTCTAGAATTAGAATTTTGAGCTCGGGTTTGAGTAATTTTGTAATTAAAGCTAAGGTAGCGCTCATTATTCCTCCACCTAC
>JBALXG010000397.1:0-1245 GCA_036961055.1 Leeuwenhoekiella sp.
AAGATTAGCGAGTCAGTTTCTATCTGGGGTTTATACCAGTAACTGAGGCTGTCAATTCCTTCCTGTTGTGTAATTAGCGAACTGAAGTCTGCGGGTTTGTTAATAAGTTCAATATTAATACTATCCTTATTGCCCGTTACTGGGAAAGTGACACGCTGGCTTGCCGCATATTTAGGTCTTGCAACAGCCGTTTCTGCCTCACTGAATAACGAGAGCGTAAAAACCGAATCTGTAGGCACGTCAATAAATGTATCTAAAAACGCGATTTTATCCTTTGCAGGTTGAAAAGTGTAGTTGTTATCTTCATCTTTAAGAGCTGCCAGTTGATAACGACCTTCCTTTAAATTGCTTAAATCAAATGTTGTGGAGCTGTCTAAAGTGTTTGTGACATATCGAGGTGGCGATTTGTAAATGATAGAATCATTATATATACTATCTACAGGGTAAAGCATAACCGTTACAAATTGATCAGGCTCTCTTAGCAAGGCGTCTTTTATTCTTCCTTTAACCGATAAAGAATCTATATAATCCCCTGTCGACATTACATATTTAAAAAAAGTAAAAGGGTTACCTTCATTATTATCTACCACACTATTACCAAAGTTAAAAACATAAGTCGTATTAGGTATAAGCGTATCCAGTATTTCTATTTGAATAAATTTTGAAGCGCTGCCCAATGGCGTAATAAGTGGCGCCGGACTCATAGGAGGGGAGATAATAAGGTTCTTTTGAAGATCCTTAAGTTTTATGTATTCATCAAAGTAGATGCGAATCTCATTTCCTTCAAAATGTGTAGAATAATTAGGCGGAGTAGCCTCTACAAAAGCCGGTGCAGTTTCATCTTTAGGTCCACCGGTAGGTGTACCGCGTTTTGCACAATTTACCACAGTTAAAAGCAGTAAGATTACTGCAAGTATTTTGACTCCATTTCTACGCATAGCGGGGCAAAGTAACGATTTATTTTTTGTGAAAACGAAAATTCTCACTGTGCTATTGCCATAACTGCCACGCTTATTTTGCAACCTTTAATTTTATTTAGCGCCAGAGCACAACCTTCTACTGTACCTCCCGTTGTAATTAAATCATCAACAAGAAGAATATGTGAGCCCTGTAACTTGTCTAAATTGTGCAATGCAAAAGAATCTAAAACCTCAGTACTTCTAAAAACACGACTCATAAATACCTGCGTTTTAGTAGATTTTGTGCGATATAAAACATCTTTAATAAAAGGCTTTCCTAAAGCCT
>JBALXG010000397.1:1255-3236 GCA_036961055.1 Leeuwenhoekiella sp.
CCTGCGCGATCTCTTTACCAAAACCGGTTACCTGATTATAACCTCTTTTACGTCTCCTGCTTTTATGCAGAGGAACCGGAATTACACAATCAATTTTTTTATATTCAGGTATTTGTGCAAGTTCGCTTCCCAGCCATTTTCCCAGAAATCCACTTATTGATTGATCACCGCGATATTTTAGATTATGAATAAGGTTTTGAACAAGACTTTTTTTGTCAAAATAAAACAGTGCAGTTCCTAATTCTATTTTGGCTCGGCCATAAAGCAATTTTTGTATAGGTTGTTGCGTTCGATAGTGCATTGCTGTTACCGGTAACTCATGCCTGCATGAAGTACAGATCATATTTTCACCATATTTGAGAGCAGCATCACAAGCTTTGCAAGTAGCAGGATAAAAAATGTTGAATAATGATTTCAATTGATTTCGTTTTAAAAATGCTATTTTCAGCTAAATAATTAAAATTAAGAAAGACATTATATGAGCGCAAATAGCAATAGTAATGCTTTAAAGTTTCTTACCGGCATTCTGGCTTTATTGCTGCTAGGTCTTGGTATTTATACCGTTAAATTTTACAATCAGGTTCAAAATAATGAAGCTGTACAAATACGTGAAAAGCAGTTAATTCAGAATGAACTTGAAAGTATATTAAAAAAATATAATGCAGAAATCGCAGATGCTAATGTGTTAAAGACAGAATTAATAGGAGCAAAAAACAAGATTGAAGGCTTATTAAAAGACTTAAAAACTTCAGATGCCTCTCAAAATACATTACAAAATTATCGCCTTGAAATAAGAGAATTGCGTGATGAACGTGACGCCTTATTAAAAAGTGCAGATAGTTTATCCCGTATTAATGAAAGTTTAATCGCTGAAAAAGAAGATACAAAAGTGGCTTTCGTAGAAACTCTTGTACAGCGGGATTCTTTAAAAGTGGAAAATGCAGATTTGCAGGACAAACTTATTAAAGGCGCAAAACTTACAATAAGCAACTTACAGGCATCTGGCATTATTTTGCGTTCTAATGGTAATCACGTTGAGAATGACAGGGCGCGCCGTATTGATGATATAGAAGTCTGTTATATCGTAAATGAAAACCCGCTGGCTAATAGGGGAGAAACCACATTGTATGTACAAGTGATTGATCCTCAAAATAACGTCATGGGAGACCGAAAAACCGTCGAATTTGGTGAAAAAACGCTTCTCTACAGTGCGGTTAACCTGAAAAAATATGAAAACCGGGAATTGCAAAATTGTACACTTATTCACGACATGCAGAAGGATTTTACAGAAGGCGTTTATATCGTCAATGTTTTTGAGGATGAGCGACTCTTAAGCTCATCACTTCTTCAGCTTAATTAAATCTCATTAAAGAACCCTGCATAAGCAAGGTTTTTTTACTTTTACCCACTTTTAGATATAAACAGAAGAAATCGCAAGATTCATAAATACACATATACATGGCACAGCAGGAAGATCATTTTAAAAAAGTTGTTTCACACGCTAAAGAATACGGTTATATTTTTGGCAGTAGTGAGATCTACGATGGGTTAAGTGCTGTTTACGATTATGGTCAAAATGGAGCTGAACTTAAAAAGAACATCAGAGATTACTGGTGGAAGAGTATGGTGCAGCTAAATGAAAATATTGTAGGACTTGATGCGGCGATCCTAATGCACCCTACAACCTGGAAGGCTTCTGGTCATGTTGATGCCTTTAACGATCCATTAATAGATAATAAAGATTCTAAAAAGAGATATCGTGCAGATGTTTTAATAGAGGATTATGCCGAAAAACTCAACCAAAAAGCCGAAAAAGAGATAGCAAAGGCGAGAAAAAGATTTGGTGAAGATTTTAATGAAGAAGAATTTGTAACCACAAATCCACGAGTTGTACGCTACCGCGAGGAGCAAAAAAGAGTGATAGAGCGCATGGCGCGATCTCTTGAAGCCGAGGATCTTGCAGATGTAAAAGCGCTAATAG
>JBALXG010000398.1:0-3236 GCA_036961055.1 Leeuwenhoekiella sp.
CAACCACTACAACCTCAAAAAAAAGATCAGAATCTATAAATATGCCGCGCAAGCCAGAGGCATCAACAGATTTTTCAATCTGCTTCTGACCATAAATAAATCCTGATAATATCAGGCAGAAACAAGAAGTTAATAATTTAAATCTCATAAAAAATAAGCTAACAAAAAACGCCCCAAAATGGAGCGTTTTTTAACTGTTTTAGGCAGGTTTTTTCTTATTTCTGCATATTTTTTGCTTCAATACTTAAAGTTGCATGAGGAACCAGCTTTAATCTTTCTTTATTAATAAGCTTACCAGTTACTCTGCAAATACCGTATGTTTTGTTCTGTATACGTACCTGAGCATTTTTAAGGTCTCTTATGAATTTTTCCTGACGTATAGCAAGCGCAGAATTTGCTTCTTTACTCATGGTCTCGCTACCTTCTTCAAAAGCTTTAAAAGTAGGCGACGTATCATCTGTACCATTATTACCATTATTCATATAAGCACTTTTGATCAAATCAAGATCGCTTTGCGCCTTATCAATTTTTTTCTGTATTAGTACACGGAACTCTTCTAGTTCTGCATCACTGAATCTTTCTTTAATTTCGGTTGCCATAATTTTAATGTTTTTTAATAGAAAGCCTTGTTTCTACGTCGTCAAAGGCTATTTCTATACCGTTTTCAACTTCTTCTGCAACATCGAGATTAGCCGTAAGCGTCTCGTTTTTTATATAATCCAAATTCTCCTGAACTGCCTTTGTGATTTTAGCATCCTTCTGGAGTTTGACATCTATTTTGTCTGTAACTTCAAAACCAGAGTCTTTACGCAAGTTCTGTATACGGTTAACCAGTTCTCTGGCGACCCCTTCATTACGCAATTCTTCGGTTATTGTTACGTCTAGCGCCACTGTAAGTGAACCACTACTGGCGACAAGCCAACCCTCGATATCCTGTGAGCTTATCTCTACATCACCTGATTCCAAAGTAACAATTTTTCCATTAATTTCTACCTCTATTTTGCCTACTTTTTCAATTTCTGCTATATCTTCTGCTCCCATAGCACTTATTTTACTGGCTATCAAGCGCATATCTTTACCAAACCGAGGTCCCAATTCTTTAAAATTAGGTTTGATGTTTTTTACTAAAATACCTGAAGCATCGTCAATTAGCTCTATTTCTTTAACGTTGACTTCAGACTTAATTAAATCTTCTACCGCCGCTATTTCCAGGCGCTGCTGCTCGTCTAAAACAGGTATCATAATACGCTGTAAAGGCTGGCGCACTTTTATCTTTTCTTTCGCTCTAAGCGATAATACCAGTGATGATATAGTTTGAGCTTTTTGCATTTTATGCTCCAGAACTTCATCAATTAATGCGCTATCACTTTTAGGAAAATCTGATAAGTGCACGCTTTCAAAAGCTTCTTTATTACTAACCGCATTTAAATCCTTGTACAGCCTGTCCATAAAAAACGGTGCGGCCGGTGCTCCCAGTTTTGCAACAGTCACTAAACAAGTATACAAAGTTTGATAGGCCGAAATTTTATCGGGCCCGTATTCTCCTTTCCAGAATCTTCTTCGGCTTAGGCGTACAAACCAGTTACTCAGGTTTTCCTGAACAAATTCTGATATTGCCCGCGTTGCTTTAGTAGGCTCATAATCTGCATAAAACGCATCGACTTTAGCGATAAGCGTATGTAATTCTGACAAAACCCATCTATCTATTTCTGGTCTTTCTTCAAGTTTAACCTCGTCTTCTGAATAATTAAAATTATCAAGATTTGCATAAAGCGAAAAGAAAGAATACGTATTATAGAGCGTACCGAAGAATTTGCGCTGCACCTCAGTTATACCTTCAAGATCAAACTTTAGGTTATCCCAGGGATTTGCATTGCTTATCATATACCAGCGCGTTGCATCTGGGCCAAAGGTATCTAGCGTCGTAAAAGGGTCTGCAGCATTGCCTAGCCTTTTAGACATTTTTTGTCCATTTTTGTCGAGTACAAGTCCGTTTGAAACCACGTTTTTATAAGCGACATCATCAAAAATAAGCGTTGCAATCGCATGTAGCGTGTAGAACCAACCGCGGGTCTGGTCAACTCCCTCTGCGATAAAGTCGGCTTTTCGCCAGGTTTCTTCTACTTTTTCCTTGTTTTCAAAAGGGTAATGCCACTGAGAATAAGGCATAGAACCAGAATCAAACCATACGTCAATCAAGTCTGATTCACGTTTCATAGCTTTACCATTTGCCGAAACCAGCGTTATTGAGTCAACAACGTTCTTGTGTAAGTCAATTTTTGCGTAGTTCTCTTCGCTCATATTATCTACCTCAAAACTGGCAAATATATCTTCCTTCATAAAGCCGGCTTCAACAGCTTTTTTCATTTCAGCTTTTAACTGCGCTACAGAACCTATTAGGATTTCTTCCTTACCATCTTCTGTACGCCAGATAGGTAATGGCACTCCCCAATATCTGGAGCGAGACAAATTCCAGTCATTTGCATTTGCAAGCCAATTACCAAAACGCCCTTCACCAGTAGATTTTGGTTTCCAGTTTATACCAAGATTAAGCTCGTGCATACGATCACGCACATCTGTCACCTTGATAAACCATGAATCTAACGGATAATATAAAAGTGGCTCATCTGTACGCCAGCTATGCGGATAACTATGGACATATTTTTCAACTTTAAAGGCTTTGTTTTCGGTCTTTAATTTGATGGCGATCTCAACATCTACAGATTTTTCTGGCGCTTCACCTTCGTCGTAATATTCATTTTTCACATATTTCCCGGCAAATTCTTTAAGCTCGGGGCGAAATTTTCCCTGTAAATTTACAAGCGGCACAAGATTTTCATTTTCATCCAGAACCAGCATTGGCGGGATTTCCGGCTTTGCCTGCTTTGCTACCATCGCATCATCTGCACCAAAGGTAGGCGCGGTATGCACAATCCCGGTACCATCTTCTGTAGTTACAAAATCACCTGCTATCACTCGGTAAGCATTTTCCGGATTATTATGTGGTTTTACATAATCAATCACGGGCTCATAACGCAGTTCAAGCAAATCAGAACCTTTACATTCGGCTATGATTTGATAAGGTATTTTTTTATCGCTTTCGCTGAAGTTATCAAAGTCTGCTTCAGTTTCTGCTTTAAAGAATTTTTTATCAAATTGTTTCCCCACTAAAGCTTTCGCCAAAACAACATTAATAGGCTCAAAAGTGTATTGATTATAAGACTCAACCAAAACAT
>JBALXG010000399.1:0-3233 GCA_036961055.1 Leeuwenhoekiella sp.
GGCAGAAATAGGTTGAGAAGGATTTGCTTCTCTTGCCCACGCAAAAACTTCTTTAAGCAACGGCATGCTTTCATTACGCTTATTATTATTGCCCGGCTCATTATAAAGATCCCAGAGCAAGACACGATCATCATTTGCAAAAGTTTTGATTATATCTTTTACATAAACACCTAATTCAGCAAAATCAGCTTCGTTTTTTGAAGCCGGATAACCTGGGTCCTGCATCCAGCCTGAATTGTGAGTTCCTGGTTTTGGTGCACGTTGTTTCCCTATTTTAGGATTGGCATCCCAAACGTCATCAAAAATCACAAAAATCGTCGAAATACCGTGAGAATTGGCAATTTCGAGATACTTATTCATCCGCGCTTTAAAACCCTTTTTATCTGTTTTATAAGCTAGACTATGCAAATAAACACGCATTGTATTAAATCCTATTCCTTCCGCATAACCCAGTTCACGATCAATAGTTTCAGGATCAAAGGTGTCCTCCTGCCACATTTCCAGCTGATTAATTGCTGTGCTGGGAATAAAATTTGCACCGCTTATCCAATCGTGCTTAGCATACCATGCTTCGGCCTTTTCTCTGCTCCATCTTTCCTGAGCGGTTAAGCTTGTAAAGGCTAATACTAAAATTAAAGCTGTAAATACTGTTTTTCTCATAGTTGTATATTTATTTTCCTGAAGGTATTTGTAATCTTGTTTTTTCTGAGACAGGAATTCCCAGATCTGGAGTTCCATCTTTTTTCCATTTAATTTTTTGCATTCTGGGAGATCGCTTTCCACCACACCCATCTCCGGGATTAGAGTTTGCATGATACAGAATCCAATCTTCTGTACCGTCTGGAGATTTAAAAAAAGAGTTGTGTCCCGGGGCGTAAACTGAATTTTCTTCAGATTTAGCAAAAATTGGTTCCCCCTTCTTTTTCCACGCCGCAGGATCTAGAATATTGTCTCCGTCAAAGCATAATAAACCTAAAGCGTAGTAATCTGTCCAGCATCCATTTGCAGAAAAAACGATGAATATTTTACCTTCATGCTCTAAATATTGAGGCCCTTCATTCACATTTACATGAGGTGGATTATTAGCATCATCAAGATCACCCTGTTTTTCCCAGACGTATGTTGGTTCAGAAATTAATACTCTATTAGTATCAAGAGTCCAGGGATTTTTCATTTTAGCTATATAAATATTCTGCTGCCCATTTGTGTTTCCTTCCCAACCTGACCAGATCATGTAAAGCTCATTATTATATTCAAACACATTCCCGTCAATTGCCCATCTATCTGGTTTTGCTGCTATTTTTCCCTTAAATTCCCATTCTCCCGCAAAGGGATCTTCAGAATCATTTTCTAACACAAACATTCTGTGATTATTATTATCACCATCATCTGCTGCAAAATATACATACCATTTGTTATCTATTATATGAAATTCTGGCGCCCAGATATCTCTTGAATACTGAGTATTTTCTGGTGGTGTCCAGATGGTTTTACTTTCTGCATCTGCGAGATTTGCGAGGTTTTTTGTTTTCCATAAAACAAGTTTATTTTGCAGCGTATTAGTATAGTAATAGTAGCCGTTATGGTATGTGCTGTAAGGATCTGCACCAGATGGCAAAAGTGGATTTGTAAATGTGCCTGACTGACTAAACGCTGACAGGGAAATCAAAAATAAAAGAGCGTATTTATACTCAAATTTAATCTTCATAGGTTCATTTAATTTTTTTGTGAATTTTCTTCATCGATTCCAAATTTATCTACAAGCGCATTATATTCATCCATTGATATACTAATCATACAACCGTGTCTCACATTTTCAGGCAAACTGTACTTATCCCAATCACTAAAGAAAGTATAGCCCGATGCCTGATACCAGGGACCATTCAGATTATCTGAAATAGAAAGACCATATGAAACCCCCGGATATTGCTCATAATACATATACCAAATTTTTCCATTGGGCGAAGAAATTAATGTAGGCGCCTCTCTAAAATTTGGACTAATGGGTTCCTGCGGAAGAGAATAAGGACCTAATAATGATCCCGACCTTGCAATACGTATAGTTTTCCCCGTAGGCCAATATAAAGTAGGATACGTTTCATCTTTAAGAATAGCATAATAAGTATCATCAACTTTTCTAATTGAAACATCTATTGTCCCAAAATCCCAATCAAACAGTCGTCGTGGCGGACCTTCAAAATTTTTGAGATCTTTTGATAGTACATATAAAGTACGCTGGCTTGCCCAATATATCTCAGGATCTTCCTTAGTTCCCTCGTCGTGTGGAGTATGCCAGGTCATTATAAATTTTGCTGAATCATTATCGTAAAAAAGTTTAGGAGCGCCTATTCGTTGAAGTGCTTCAGAATATCCAGGCGTGGCCTTAAGATCTGGAGTATAAACCGAATGCTTTTTCCATGTTACAAGATCTGCAGAAACCCAAATATTGATATCTGGGGAAGAATCACTTGTGTTGCCGGCGATATAATAATTACCCGCCGGACCTTTTACGATATCAGGATGACCTTTATAATCTTCAAAAACACGCTTACCTTCATTCAATTTATTCCAGTGCAGACCATCTGTGCTCACAGAATAATACAAACGGCCGTAATCATCATGTGTCATATGAGCAAAAAGATAAGCCTCATTTGTAGCTTGTTCTCCAACTTTAATTTGCCCCGGGGGATCTGGCTGTTGCGCAATCGCATTACCCGCAATAATAAAAAGCAAGACTAAATTAAAGTGAAATAACTCCCTTTTTATACCGAAAATCGCCTTTTTGACCTCAAAAACCAGCATACTATTTTGCGTTTACTTCAGAAGTTAACTTGCTTATTAACTGGGTTTCTTCTTTTTTATAAGGCTCACCATTTTTTCTAAAAACTTCGTGAAACCAAACTTCGGGTTCTGCTGTATATGTTTTTGTCCAGCTATCCCAGGGGTATTTCGTCTGCGTTTTACCATCTACAAATCCCCAGTTAAACATCCCAACATTATATTTTTTGGCAACCGGCAAAAACCCTTCAAAAGTGCTGCCATTAGGCCGCGCCATATACTCAGTACAAAGTATTGGTTTCCCGTAACGTTGAAGCTCTTTTATATTCTTTTCAAAATCATCTGGCGTATTGTAATTATGAAAAGTAATAATATCAGATAGTTCAAGCTGCATTTTATGCATTGGCTTCATATTTTCAGGGTCGCTCCAGTCTCCAGTCCAAACTCCGGATGTC
>JBALXG010000039.1:0-11464 GCA_036961055.1 Leeuwenhoekiella sp.
CAGACTTTGATGGCAATTATGAAATCTCCGTTTCAAATGATTCAAAATTAATATTCTCTTATGTTGGTTTCGCTACGCAAACGTTATCGGTTGGAGGTAAAACTCGCTTAGACGTGTCTCTTTCAGATGATGCTCAAGATTTAGATGAAGTGGTAGTGGTTGGGTATGGTACTCGTAAAAGAAGTCATTTAACAGGGGCGGTGTCCAGTGTAGTTAATGAAGATCTGGATCAGTTACCCGTTTCACGTGTAGATGATGCGCTGGTGGGCCAGATAGCTGGTGTAAATGTTCAGGCTACTCAAGGAGAAGCAGGGTCTGCACCAACTATCAGGATACGAGGTACAGGTTCCCTTACCGGGAGCTCTGCCCCGCTGATTGTAGTTGACGGTTTGGTCGTTGATAATGACTTTTTGGGAAGCCTGGATATGAGTGAAGTAGAGTCTTTTGATGTTCTAAAAGATGCAGCTTCTGCAGCAATTTACGGATCTCGTGGAGGAAATGGAGTTATTCTCATTACTACTAAGCAGGGTAAAGAAGGAAAAACAGTATTTAGTTATCAGGAATATATAGGATTTAAAGAAGCAAGAAAAAGTGATGCGTATTATTTTTCTGTAGCAAAAACCGCAGCGGCCGAATTAGCTGCAACCGGTACTTTATCAAATAGAACACAATATATTGAACAGATAGGAATAGATAGAGATTGGCAGGATATAATTTTTGATGGTGGGATGATTGAGAATTATTCATTAAGTGCTCGTGGGGGTAATGCAAATACCAAATTCAGCATCTCCTTAGGATATTTACACGATGAAGGAGTTTTGTTGACTGATGATTATAAACGATATAATTTAAGATTAAAACTTGATACTAAGGTTAGTGATAAATTTAAATTAGGAGGAAATTTAGCTCCATCCTATACTAATACCAGAAGATTTGATGGATCAACTCATGATATTCTTCGTCAACCACCTTGGTTACCAGTTTATCACGATGCGAACACTATTCAGTATGTTGATCGCAATGTATATCCAGATGTACAGATTGGGGATTATGCTTTACAAAGGCATTTTGATAATTACGATTTATTTGGGGATGGAACCTTAGTTGATATAAGTGATACATCTAATACCAATCCAGCTGCGAAAGTTTTAGAAAGAGATCGTAATGACTATAAATTTAAATTAAATGGTAACTTTTATGGTGAGTACCAGATTTTTGATGACCTAACGTTAAGAAGTACTCTTTCAGGAGATTATCAAAGTACAAAACGTGACAGATGGCAGGGTGTTCTAGCGAGTAGAAATGGTGCTGCTGATGCAAGTTATGAAGTATCTAATGACAATGAAATTCATATAGCTTCAGAGAGTTATTTAACTTACAGTAAAAGTATAGGCGAACATGAATTTGACGCCTTGGCAGGTATTTCTTTTGAAAAATGGGATTACTCCGGGGAGAGTTCATTGGGTACAGGATATACTTCTGATTTATTACGTACCCTTACCGCAGCGACTGTATTAACCGATATAGATTCCTATAAATTCTCTGAGCGTTTTCAATCCTATTTTGCCCGTGTGAATTATGCATACGCAAATAAGTATTTAGCTTCTGCAAGTTTTCGTAGAGATGGTAGTTCTGTATTTGGAGCTGATAACAAATACGGTAATTTCCCGGCTGTTTCCGTTGGTTGGGATATTGCGCAGGAGGATTTCTTAAATGAAAATAATTATATAAGTACTTTGAAGTTTAGGTTCAGTTATGGTTTTACAGGAAATAAGGATTTGGATACGGGAAGTGATATCATAGATTTGTATCCCTCTCTTCCTCTTCTGGGGCCCTCATCGGCAACCATCGGTGGGAATTTACAGTCTGCTTATGTAGCTCTTAATATTGCCAATCCTGATTTGAAGTGGGAGCGCTCAAGAGAGTATAATCCTGGTGTTGATTTTGGTTTTTTTCATAACCGTATTACAGGTTCTGTAGATTATTACAATCGTACCAGCGACCAGTTATTGCTTTTTAACCCGGTGTCTTCTACTACAGGATTCAGAAATGCCTTAGTTAATATTGGTGAAGTAGTAAATAGCGGTATCGAAGTAGAACTTCGCACTCGCAACATTTCAACACCAAAATTTCAATGGAGTACTACTATTCTAGCTTCAAGGAACAAAAACGAGTTGACTGATTTTGCAGATTCTAATGGTCAAATTCAGATTGCAGATGATAAACGTGCTGCAGAATGGATTAATTTGGAAGGTCAGCCTATATCTTCATTTTATGGATGGGTAGTAGATGAAGAAATTGCTTTAGAAAACTTACAGCAACCTTATTTCCCTATAGGGGCTCAGGCTCAGGATGTTTATGTAAAAGATTTGAATGGTGATGGTTTAATAGATGAGGACGACAAAACAATATTAGGAAGTCCATACCCTGATTTAGTATGGAGTATTACCAATGATTTCAGAATAGGAGATTTGGATGTTAGTTTCCTATTTCAGGGGAGTCATGGCGCGGAAGTTAGAAACATGGGAGACCAATATATATTTAATCACTTTAACAGTGGGCAGGATTTTAATCCACAGACCACCCCAAATCAGGGATTTATTAAGGAAAAAATATTTACTAATTCCATAGTTCAAGATGCCTCATATGTAGCACTAAGAAATGTAAATATTGGTTATAATTTTCCTAGAGATCTAACTTCAAAATTAGGATTAACAAGTTTTAGAATTTATGCGGCCGGACAAAACTTGATTTATTTAACAGCAGATGACTATACTGGTTTTAATCCAGAGTCTATTGATGATACTTCGCCCACAACCTATGGTTATCAGCGAGGAGGTTCACCTATTTTCAGAACTATATCTCTTGGTGTCAATGTTGATTTTTAAGAATATAAAAATAAAAAAGACGATTATGAAAGTATATCCTATTATTATAATGCTTTTGACAGGAATTTTGGTTTCCTGCGGAGATGATTTTTTAGAACCACTTCCTGAATCAGCGGTTTCTGCTGAAAGTTACTTTAAAAATGATGGGGAGATAGAAACTGGTGTTATAGGAATGTATGACGCTATTCAAGGGGTTAACTCAAATAATCTTGATGATAACTTTAGTATTCAAAGAGAATATTATTTGACAGAGATGCGCAGTGATAACACACGGACCAAATCCAGCGAAGGTGAAGCAGCACAATTTGAAAGTTATACAGTGACACCGAGTAATGGAATAGTAAGTAACTACTATATTAGTTTTTATGAGATTATATATAGAGCAAATCTGGTATTGTCAAGTCTGGATGCTGCATCAGCAAATAAAGCTCTTTCTTTCGAAGGAGAAGCAAAATTTGTAAGAGCATATGCATATTTCAACCTTGTTCGTTTATATGGAGATGTTCCTTTAATTGATAAATTGATTGGTCCCTTAGAAAAGGAAGTCTCTTATACACGTGTTGCATCTAATACCATCTATGATTTAATCATTAGCGATTTACAAACAGCTATCTCTAATCTAGACAATACTTACAAAAATCGTGCTTCAAAGGCAGCAGCTCAGGCTTTACTCGCAAAAGTGTATTTAACTCTAGGTACAAACTACTCAGAAGCTCAAACCTTACTCGAGAGCGTTATGTCCAGTGGTTTTTCTTTAGAACCTAATTTTAAAGATGTTTTTTACACAGAAAATAACAGCGAGGTTATTTTTGCAATAGGATATACTTCAGACTTAACTTCTGATAGTCAAAATATTTCTGCAGAGTGGTTAAACTCTGTAGGGCGTACCAGTGGTGTTAATTATGTTACCGCAGATGCTCGTGCAGCTTTAGATAATCTAGGAGGTAATAGAACACCTTATTCTTATAGACAAGATGCTGCACAACCTACCCAATATCAAGTGGCCAAATATATCCCTAATGGAGATACAGATCTGGGTATTGAGCCTATAGCCAGTAATCCAGAACTTGCAGGTAATGACTGGATAGTTTTAAGATATGCAGATGTTTTGCTTATGCACGTTGAAGCTATTCTTGCCGGTGGACAAGAAACTACTGCAACTGCCGCCTTAAATTCATTTCAGCAAGTAAGAGATCGTGCAGGTCTCACTACTCCTGTAACAGCTGTTACCAAGCAAGAATTATTAGATGAGAGAAGAGTAGAATTGGCTTTTGAAAATCACAGGTTTTTTGATCTTGTAAGATTTGGAGTAGCGCAAGAAGTGTTGTCTTCATTTTCAGATGCAAATGGATATAGCTTTAATGCTACTGATTTGCTTTTGCCCATACCACAACGGGAAATCAATTTGAGTAACGGTATGATGTCTCAAAATCCGGGATATTAATTATTAAAAACTTAAAAATAATTAAGATGAATACATTAATAAAACAAATGGCTACACAGTCTTTCAACTATCTCTTGGCAATCTGTATTTTAGGAAGTTTATATGCCTGCGATTTTGAAGATGATTTACCTGAAGAAGGTTCTCTGGAAGATTTAACACCGCCTGAAGCCAATTTTACTGCCTCTCAGAGTGATACCGATTTTCTAACTTATAATTTTGCTAATTTTTCTATAAGTGCCACTACATATACCTGGGAGTTTGGAGATGGCAACACGGCGAATACCCTGGATGCAGTAAATACGTATTCAGATGAAGGCACTTATACCGTTTCCTTAACGGCTTCTGATGCACTTGGAAAATCAGATACATTTACTAGTGAAATTACAATTGTTGAACCGCCAGTTCCTGTGGCTATTACTCCGGTAATAGGTGCAGCAGATTTTGAGAATGCAAGCGATGTTTGTGGTACAGGAGACAGTCGGGATTGCTGGAGAATAAGCGGGGGAAGTATTCATCAGACCACCTCAGATGGGCGTAATGATACACGAGGCGCAAAATTTCCTGCAGCAACTTCTAACGATCCTCGTGTAACTTATCAAGGAATTACAGTATCTCCAAATACTAAATATGTGCTGACAGCCTATTATGCAATTCAGGCAGACGGTGATAGTGTACGTGCAACAGTAATAGATGGTCAATTATCTAATTATGATGAATTTGAAAGTGCAACAATTTTAGGTCAGGATTCTGGAACAAATAATGAAGGTAAAGGAAATTTTAACGCAATAGTTATAGAATTTGAAACAGGTGCTAATGGAGAGATCGCTATTCTTTTTGACGCTGGTGTAAATAATGCCAAGGAATCTTATTTAGATGACGTGTCTGTAATTCCTGCACAATAACAAAGAAATAATAATAGAAGATGTCTTTATATAAATCAATTTTAATGCTTCCGTTACTGTTTATGGCCGCAACTTCATGTGCTCAGGATCATGGTCCAATGGCTGTTAATGAGGTAAATGAAAAATTAGAGGATAAGCGTATTAAATTACCAGACATTGATTTGTCTCACTGGAAGGTTACCATACCTGAAGGGTCAGGTAAAGGAGGCGCTGTTAGCGTAGAGCCGCCAGAGATATTGGAGTATGCTACAAATCCCATTCTAAAACCTTTTATGTATAACGATTCAACTTCAGGTGCATTGGTATTTCACGCCTTTCCAACAGATGCAACAACTGCTAATACGAAGTACAGCCGGTCTGAATTGCGAGAACAAATGGTTCCTGGTGAAGATAACGTTAACTGGACTTTTGCACAGGGTGGCACTTTAAAAGCACGCATAGCTATGGAGGATGTTACAAAAGATGACGAGGGTAAATATCATCGGGTAATTATATTGCAAATACATGGGAGACTCACAAATGAGCAAAAAGAACTAATAGGTCAAAAGGATAATAACGCGCCCCCTATTTTAAAAATTTACTGGCAAAATGGTAAAATAAGGGTTAAAACAAAAGTACTTAAATATGCAGATGTTTCAGAAGAAGGCATCTTGCATGAAGAAGCCTGGGGAGATGATGAAGGTTATACTTTTAATCAGGAAGTAGGTTTCAAGAAATTTAATATTGAGATAAAGGTTTCAGATGGTGAGATGATTGTAAGTTTAAATAATTCTGAATTTGCCGTTTATAATGATCATAATATTAAGCGTTGGGGTGTATTTGAGAACTACTTTAAAGCAGGAAACTATTTTCAGACTCGGGATGAAGGGGCAGAGGTAAGTGTGAAATTCTATAAATTACAGGTTAGTCACTAATTGTAAATTTTAGTATAGCATATTTCTTATTTAGTTTTTGGTTGATTCTTAACTTATTTTTTCCTTAAAAGAAAGCTGAATAAGCGGCTGTTTTTTACTTTTTTACTCGAGTAAAATTACTTAATTTTGATTAACCAATCTGGTAAACCAGTTTAATGTCAAATTCTTGAATGTATTATGAAAATAGAAGCCTTAACTAAAACAGATAATATAGCATTACGCAACGATATTATTTCTAAGATACGTAATCATATTAATCATAAAAATTTAGAGCCGGGAGAGAAACTTCCTTCAGAGCGTATGCTTTCAGAAAAATTTGGGGTCAGTCGTAGCACGATTAGAGAAGCAATTCAAACATTAGAGTTTTATGGATTGCTCGAGTCTATTCCACAAAGTGGAACATTTGTAGCACAATTAGGGGTTACTGCACTCAATGGGATGATCACAGAAATTTTAAGCTTAGAAGAACCAGATTTTAAGTCACTTGTTGAAACACGGATTCTTTTAGAATTAAAGACGGTAAGATTGGCAGCCCAGCGCCGTACTGAGGAACAACTAATACATTTGAAACAAGCCTTAGATGCTTACACCGAAAAAGTATTATTAGGAGAAGATGCTGTGCAGGAAGATCTTCTTTTTCATCTGGCGATAGCTAAAGCTAGTGGTAACTCCAGTTTAAACACGCTAATGCTAATTATAACCCCAGAGATTATAACAAACTTTGCAAAGTATCATGTTTGTGATGATGATCAGACTTTTGTGGGTATTGAAGAACATAAAGCAATTTATGAAGCGATAAAAGATAGAGAAGTGCAAAAAAGTAAAGAGTTGATGAAAGTACACTTCAAAAATCTCTACAAATACTGTTATAACGTGGATTTATAATATATGTTAAGCAGGGTTGTGCGGCATTCAATTCTGGCTTATAACAGATGCTTATTTACATAATTAATACTGAATTTTTAAAAATAACTAAAAATTCGGAGGGGAATATTTTGACCACATTTTAGGTCAGTCACTCAAGATAGAACAATTTAAATATGAAAATTAAAGGATTACGGTGGTGGGTTATTGGTTTGATCTGTTTAGCAACAGTAATCAATTATATAGATCGTACTGCCTTTGGAGTGATGTGGCCGGAGATGGGTAAAGATCTGGGTATGGATGAGGCAGATTATGCTATCATGCTCAATGTATTTATGGTGACGTATGCGGCTGGTAAATTTCTTTCTGGGAAACTTTATGACGTTATAGGAACGCGTTTAGGTTTTGTGGTATCTATAGCAGTCTGGTCAATAGCTGCTGTTTTTCATGCTGTTGCACGAGGTTTAATTTCACTTACTTTATGTAGAGCAATGTTAGGACTGGGAGAAGCTGGTAACTGGCCGGGAGCGGTTAAAAGTAATGGGGAATGGTTTCCTATTAAGCAGCGGGCAGTAGCTCAGGGTATATTTAATGCAGGTGCTTCTTTAGGGAGTGTTATAGCACCAGTTTTAATTGCCTTTCTCTATGGAAGCTTTGGCTGGAGAACGACCTTTATTATTATTGGCCTCCTTGGTCTATTATGGATTATTCCCTGGTTGTTTATTAATAAAGCAAAACCAAAAAAACATCCTTGGATAACAGAAGAAGAGAAAAAATTTATTTCTGAAGGTAATTTAGAGAATGTCTTTGACCTTGATGATAAGAAAGAAAGGGGGTTGAGCGTACTAAAAATATTAAGCTATAAGGAGTCGTGGGGGGTTTTATGTTCCAGATTTTTTATAGAACCCATCTGGTGGCTCTTTGTAGGGTGGATGCCATTATACTTACATTCTGAATATGGATTTAGTATAGAACAAATAGGTTCTACGATCTGGATTTCTTATTTAGGCGGAATGGCGGGAAGCATATTGGGAGGCTGGTATTGTGGAAAATTAATGGAAACAAGAAGTACAGATGCAGCTAGAAAAATTACTATTTCAATAGGAGGGGCATTAATTTTCTTAGGCTTACTGGGAATTATCTTTTTCTTACAGCCCAACAGCCCAATGTCATTTATATATATAACCTCAATTGTACTTTTCGGTTTTCAGTTTGCAATCGGAAATATTCAAACCTTATCCAGCGATTTATTCAGAGGACCATCAGTAGGAACATTGGCTGGTCTGGCTGGTAGTATTGGGGCAGTATCGGTTATAGTTATGAACTGGCTAATACCTCAGATTACCACTAAATCATATACACCAGCATTTATATTAATTGCGGTATTAGCACCACTGGCAGTATTATCAATTCTTTTATTAATAAGAAGAGTTAGACCAGTAGAAGTAGAATCAATTTAATAAGATAAACATAAGAAGCATGAATTCAAAAAGAAAAATAGCGGTTATTACAGGAGCCACAGGCGGTATAGGTTTTGCGGTAGCAAAAAAATTAGGTGAAGACGGCTTCACTATAGTCTTAAATGGTATTGATGATGAGGCTGGAGCAAAAAGGGTAGAGGAGCTTAATGCTGAAAAGATCACTGCAGAATACTATGGTTTTGATGTTACGGACGAAAATGCTGTTACTTCAAATATCCAAAAAATCGGAGAAAAATACGGAAAGATTGATGTGCTGGTAAACAATGCAGGTGGTCTGGGTGGAAGATCGAGATTTGAAGAAATGACAACAGATTTTTACAGATTTGTAATGGCACTCAACTTAGATTCAGTTTTTTTTGCTTCAAGAGCCGCCATACCTTTTCTTAAAAAAGGAGAGAATGCCAGTATAATAAATTATACTTCAAATGCTGCCTGGAATGCAGGAGGGCCTGGTGCCGGAATTTATGGAACATCTAAAGCGGGAGTTCATGCAATTACGCGAGCTCTGGCAAAAGATCTTGCAGAATACGGAATTAGGGTGAATGCTGTATCGCCAGGAACAATCGATACACCTTTTCATTCCCAAATAAAATCAACTAAACCGGAAGTATTCGCTTCCTGGAAAAACAACATTTTATTAGGACGATTGGGCCAACCCGAAGATGTGGCATCTGTTGTTGCTTTCTTAGCCGGAGAGGGCGCTTCATTTATTACAGCTGAGACTATTCAAATTGGCGGCGGGCAAGCTCTTGGTATATAAAGTAGCATCTTGAGGCATAAAATTGTAATATCTAAAATTATGGCATGAAGAAGGTTGTAACCTTTGGTGAACTCTTGATACGTCTTGCTACCTCTAGCAACGAGCGGTTTAGCCAAGCAAGAACATTAGGATTATCCTATGGTGGTGGAGAATTCAATGTCGCGGTATCTCTTGCAAAATTTGGACTTCATTCCCAATTTGTATCCCGACTCCCTGATAATGACTTAGGGAAGTGTGCTTTGGATGAACTTAATAGATTTCAGGTTAATTCAGATCATATCGTTCTAGGAGGAGAACGTTTAGGTATTTATTTTTTAGAGCAAGGAGCAGGGTTAAGACCTAGCAACGTCGTTTATGATAGAGCAAATAGTTCTATCACTACAGCTAAAATTGGAACTTTTAAGTGGGAAACGATTTTTGATAAAGTTAATTGGTTTCATTGGAGTGGTGTTACCCCGGCATTGTCCCAAAGTGCTGCAGATATAACTCTAGAAGCGCTTAAAGTTGCAAAATTAAAAGGAGTTAAAATTTCTTGTGACCTTAATTACCGTTCTAAGCTTTGGAAATATGGCAAAACGCCAGCTCAAATAATGCCGGAATTAATGGCATATAGTAATGTGATTTTGGGAGATATTGATACGGCTTATTTCATGATGGGAAATAATAAAATTAACCCTGATTACACAGCTATTAAATCCTTACCTGAGTTGTATGAGCCATTATTTAATAGATGCCCTGATTTAGAGTATGTAGCCACTAGCTTACGTCATTCACTAAACACTTCTCACCAGCGTATTGGAGGACTCTTATACGATCATAAGAATATCTATGAAGCCCAAAACTATGATGTTAATTATGTTGTAGATAGAGTAGGAAGTGGTGATGCTTTTATGGCTGGTTTAATCTATGGGCTTAATAATTTACCATTACAAAAAGCTATAGATTTTGCCACCGCCGCCTGTGTACTTAAACATACAATACCTGGAGATTTAAATAGGGTAACAGTTACTGAAGTTGAAAAACTGATAGATGGGCAAGGCGATGTTAATCGATAATTTTTAATCAAACTAATGAGTAAAAATACACGCATAGAAGTAGCCCTAGCATTTCATTCAAATGGTTTTGTTCCGTTATTTTATGATGATAATGTAGAGCATTGTAAAGATTTAATTACTGCCTGTTATAAAGGAGGTGCTCGGATTCTTGAATTTACGGCTCGAGGAGATTTTGCTAATGAAGTATTTAATGAGATTTCAAAGTTTAGACAAACAAATTATCCCGATATGTTTTTAGGAGTAGGCTCCATAACTGATGCCGCAGCTGCTTCTTTATATATGCAAATGGGTGCAGATTTTATTGTTACACCTGCGTTGCGTAAGGATATTGCAGATGTTTGCAATAGGAGAAAGGTTTTGTGGCTTCCAGGGTGCGGATCACTTACAGAAATTAATGAAGCAGAAGCTCTTGGCTGTGAAATTATAAAACTGTTTCCTGGTGCGATATACGGTCCTGAATTTGTAAAAGCGATTAAAGGACCGCAACCATGGACTTCAATTATGCCTACAGGAGGGGTTGATCCATCTCAAGAAAGTTTAAAATCATGGTTTGAGGCTGGTGTTACATGTGTAGGACTAGGTTCGCAGCTAATTAGAAAATCTTCTGATATGCATTACGATTTTAAAGCTATAGATAATAATATAAAAGGGGTAATAAAAATTCTTAAAATGATACTGAATTAAATGATTGATTTTTAGTTAACCTATTAGGAAAGTTTGATGATTATATTTGCTGTCAGCACATTTGGATATAAAATAGCGAAACTTTGAACTACTTTCAGAAGGTAAGATAATTATTTTGCAACTACAGCAGTAGTCTTATAGAAATCTAATCTTCTATAAAAACTTCAGCTCTGGCAAAAATACTCTTTTAAAGTTTGTCTGGTACGAATTGTAAATGTGTATGGCTCTAGTGTAGGCTTTTCCGTAATACTTTCTCCGCAACCAACAGGAAACTCGAACCAAAAAAATCATTGAGGGAACTTCTATTAAGGGGTCTACTACGGCTGAAATGCCTGTCAGTAATTTAGTCCTGAAACCGGTAATTGCCGAAATAGTCGGAATAAATATTTGGGTGTACCATTCGGCTCTAGAGCTTTACAAAAATCAGTCGACTCAAAATTCCAAGTAGAAAATTACAAATAGATTACAACAC
>JBALXG010000003.1:0-21284 GCA_036961055.1 Leeuwenhoekiella sp.
CTGACGAATTTGAGCCGTCTAATCGCAATAAAGATTCTCCAACGGTAGATCCCGGTTGCGGGATATTTGCAAGAACTGAGTTTGTAATATTTAAGTTAGCGTCTACGCTGCTGCCATCATATAAAGTATAATTGCTGGAAGAACCTATGCTGTTAAGCGTACAATAATCTATTGTTACTGTAGGCACAGGACCCGGAGCATCAAGACTTTGTCTGTTGCGTATAAAAATATCTGCAGCACTGTAAAATGTAGAATTAGTTAAATTGATTTCATTAAAAATCAATTCATCAAGATGTAAAAACCCATAATTTGCAGGCGAAAAATTATAAAAAACAGAATACCTGATACTGAAAGCATTCATAAAATAGCCACTATTGTCTCCTCTATTTGCTCTAAAAGCACTGGTATTAACGTCATGCACAATACAATTATCTATTAAAACATCATCAAAAACGCCTGTACTACCCGTTAAATTGATCAAATAATTAGTTCCCTGACCATCCAGCTCAATGCCTCGCACAGTAACACCTGCACCATCTTCACTTAAAGTAAATTCTTTAAATAAAACCTTTGTATCATTAGGATTATTTGAGGTAGAAACAATAGAAATTGACTTTCCTGTTATATTAAAATTAGTATCACTTTCATCATAAGTACCAGGTTCAAGTGCAATAACATCTCCAGTAATGCTTGCGTCAATAGCATCAGATAAATCATCAGCTTCGGTTAAGGTTACAGAGTATTGAGCAATAGCTTTAGTCTGAAAAGATCTATAACCTACACTTAGGTTGCCCTGATATAAATCAACCTGGTATTTAGTTTCAGGATTTAAACCTGTTACCACTTTTGCTCCGGCAGCCACTTCTTCTGCAGTTATGTTAAGAACAACAGGTTCTCCTATATAAACAGGATCTTCACCTTCAACCTGAGTATATTCCCTAATAGATATACTGGAGACGCCATCTCTGGTTGCCCATCTCACTGTTGCACTTGTAGATAAAACTTCTGGAGAATATAGAGGATATAATATCTGGATCCCGGTAATTCTAAAGCTGTAACTTCTGGTCCAGTTAGACTCTGGACGGTCATCGATCGCGTTTGCTTTAATGCGAGCAAAATATTTTTTACGCACTTCAAGTTCCTGATCTGTAAAAACTATTCCTGTGGTATCAGTTTGCTTTTCTACTAAAACTTCATCGAGATTTGTAAATAAGGAATCTTCTGAAACCTGAGCTGTATATGTTTCTGCAATGCTGCCGGTAAAAAGTGAGGCATCCCAGGTTAAGCGAGCTTCTGTATCAAAGCTTTGCGTACTTACCTCACCTGGTGTAAACATTTTTATCGGTTCTCCTGAAGTTCCATCATCATCCTTAGAACAGGAAATCATAACCAGAAAAATCAGCATAAATGTGCCAAAAATCGGTAAAATATTGACTTTATTGTTTCTCATTGTGTGTGTTTTCATGATTCCCTTAGATTAATACCCGTAATCCTGGGTTAGATTATAATTGGTATTCAAAATATCATCGTATATAGGTAATAACTCTTTACGATTAGGTTCAAAATATTGTGCGAAGCCTTTACGCTCACTATCAATATAATCTGCATCAACACCATCTCTCCATCTTACCGATGAATAACCTGATGGTGAATCATCTGGAGCCGGATTATAATATACAGTAGACTGATCATTACCACTGTAATAAACATCAAATGACTGTACAACTTCCTGAGCTGAAAGGTCTGGATTATAACCTGCAGCTTTATAGTATATAACGTCTGGTACATTTGCATAATCGCCTGTACCATTCATAAAATCGGCTAATTTTTGCTTGGTTTCCTGAATTTTATCATTAATGAGATTCCATCTGATTAAGTCATATTTGCGGATGCTTTCACCACCAAATTCTAATAAACGCTCCTGAACTATGGCATTAAAAAAATCTTGTTTTCCGGTAGGTGTTGTTCCTATTTGTGAAGCATCACCGCCGTAAGCGCGTAAGCGAACTTCTTCTAATGCTAAAATAGCGGCAGCAGAAGGACCATTATTAATCTCATTATCTGCTTCAGCATACATAAGAAGGACATCTGCAAAACGAATTATAGGCCAGTTAACCGCCAGATTTTGTGAAGGACCAGTAATATCTGTCCATGACTTTCTGAATTTCCCGTCTGTCCAGCTTCCGGCTGCGGCAAGTTCCTCTTGTTCATCTTTATTTACCTGAAAAAATGTAATAGTAACATCGCGACGTACATCATTTCGCCCAAATTCATAGAAATAAGTAGGGATGGCATTAATACCTCCGCCACCATTCCACTGAGAAGCTCTGTCATGGCGTAAACCATTATAATAACCTAGCTTACTGTCTGTTTTAGAATTACCCCCAAAAGCACCAACTTCAAACATTATTTCATTTGTATTATCTGCACGGCTTTCATGAATAGAACGAAATATATCTTCGTAATCAGGATTTAAATCATGTTCTCCACGCTGCGCCATAATTGCCTTACATTCATCAAAAGCGATTTGATAATATTGCATTGCATTACTTCCCTGAATCATTTGAACAGGATCGCGACGTAGAGAATATCCCGCTCTTGCCAAGGCTATTCTCGCTCTCAATGCTTTAATTGCTCCTTTAGATAATCTGGTAGGAGCTATATTTCCTTCGGTGCGCCATGGCACTAAATCACTTGCTTCGCCCAGGTCTGTTATAATTTGGTCATAAATTGTATCGCGGTCAGTTTTAGCTAAAAATATATCGTCTAAATCTGCTGCTGGTCTGTCATGAAAAGGAACGTCACCCCAGTTGCGAATAAGTTCATAATAAAATTGCGCTCTTAACGCCAAAGCCTCACCCAGAAATTTATTCATCATGGCTTTATCGTCTTCAGAACCTGTAGCATAAACCGTAGAATTAGGAATATTCTTGATACATAAATTCGCTCTTTCAATTCCGCTATACAGCTGCTTAAAAGGATTATTTAATTCAGGGTTTGAAGAACAAGCTTCGTACATACTTATTCCACGTCTATCATTACAGTTGTAATCTCCTGAAGTTTCAAAATCATCTGCCGCAAGCGGAAGAATAGAACTAAGTCTGTTGCCATAGCCATTATCACCTATAAGTTCTGCATAAATAGCAGTAACAGCAGAAGAGGTATAGGCTACATCATTATAAAGAGCGATCTCTGATATCTTAGAGGGATTATCTAAATCAATGTAATCATCACAGGATATACAAACCATAATCATAGCGATTATAGCAGCAAGTAAGCCCGGTTTGATATTCTTTTTCATATCGTATATTTTTTGATTTTTTATCAACATCTCGTCTGGATTTAAAAAGTAATATTTACGCCACTTAGAATAAACCTGCTACGTGGATAAGCCGCGTAGTCTACGCCCGGTGTTAATGGATTACTGCGTCGAGTACTTGCTTCAGGATCATAACCAGAATATCCGGTTATAGTAAAAAGGTTGTTGGCAGTCACATAGACTCTGAAGTTAGAAAAAACCTTCATTTTATCAAGTAAGCTTTCAGGAAGTGAATACCCAAGAGTGATATTACTCAGTCTTAAAAATGATCCATCTTCAATTGCATATGAATGCAATATATATTGCCCGCTTGGCGGAGTCCAGAAAGTTGCGTTTTGGTTAAGAGCCGCTAATGCTGTGGGCTCAACAACGCGTTGTCCCTGATCATTAAAATTCCTCCATCTTCCGTTTACATCTGTAAGCATGTTATTATCACGATACAGATACTGTGTAGTAAACTCAATTTTATTAGCATTATAAACCTTGTTTCCTACAGAAAAGTTGAAAAACATACTCATATCAAAGTTTTTGTATGCAAACTGCTGACTTAGTCCGCCATAGAATTTAGGTTGAGCATTGCCCAACACTTTCATATCCTCATCACCTATAACACCATCATTATTTAAATCCTTCAGTTTAAGATCGCCGGGATTAACTCCTTTAGAACCTAAAGCTGCGGCGCTTGAGCTAGGCACTCCATCTTTGAGAGCATAGGTTTGTGTAGCGTCATCGTAATTAAAATCATCTATTCCATAAAAGCCATCAGTAACGTAGCCGTAGAACTGACCTATTGGCTCACCAACCTGAACTTTAAAATCTCTTATATTATTAACCCAACCTGATGATTCTAGGTAAAAATCAAGGTCTTCACCAGTAGTATTTTTACCCAGACTCACGATTTTATTTTGGTTTGTAGCGATATTGAAATTAGCGGTCCACCTAAAATCCTGTAGTTCCACAACAGATCCTCCCAGTACAAGTTCTACACCTTTATTTTGCGTAGCACCACTATTTTGATATTGATAATCATAACCACTTGTTTGTGGAATTTTTGCCCGAAGCAATAAATCATCGGTATCTGTTATATATGCATCTATACTACCGTAAAGACGATCGTCAAACAAACTAAAATCTAATCCTATATTTTTAGAAATAGTTTTTTCCCATTTTACATTAGGATTAGCTAATTCTTCCGGCGGTGCAGCACCAGGCGTAACACTTTGGCCAAAGGCATATCCATTATCGCTGGAAACATTAAAGAAAGTGCGATATAAAAATGGTTCTATTCGGTTATTACCAGATGTACCATAACTGGCACGGAGTTTAAGATTATTTAACCAATCTACATCTTGAAGGAATTTTTCTTTTTTAGCATTCCAGGCTAACGAAAGTGATGGGAAAGTAGCGTAGCCATAATTAGGATCAAATACGCTCGAACCATCTGTACGTACAGAAAGGGTTGCCAGATATTTACCGTCATAAGAATAATGTGCCTGACCAAAATATGAAATTATACGATCCAGAGTTACTGCGGTTGTAGGAGGATCCTGAACTTGCCCGTCTGGAGGTGTAGCACGCTGAATACTAGCAAAGGCTTCTGATGGAGAAATATTTTCAGGGAGCCACTTTACATATATGCGCTCAGATTCTCCATCTGTACGTACAGTTTCCTGACCTATCAATAAATCTAAACGATGCTTAGAGTTTATACGCCAGTTGTAATTTAAAGTGTTAGAATTTGTGACACGACGCACCTGACTATTACGTAAATCTACAACAGGCATATCTGCATTTGCGCGGGCAACACTCGTTACTTTACCATTAAAACTATTAGTATTTCTATCATTTTGAACATAACCTATAACACTCTTAAAGGTTAGGTTTTTCATAATATCGTAGCTGAAATAACTATTTAAAATAAGATCATTGCGATAATCATTTTGTATCTCATTATTAGCTAAAAGTACAGGACTTGTAAGATTTGTAAGCGTAGCATAATTGGGATCAAATTCGTCTACAAAATTTTCATTACCAGGACCGGTATATGGCTGATAACGTACTGCATTACGCAAACGGTTAGAACCCTGAGAACCTGTTGATGAAGTTCCTGCACCGTCAATTTTGCGACGACTATATCTTGCATTTACACCAAATCTAAATTTACTGTTGATTTTATGGTCAAACTTAAAGTTAGCAGCATCCCTTTTGTACCCAGAGTTTAACATAATACCCTCTTCTTCAACATGATTAAGTGAAAGACTAAAAGTAGTTTCTGCTGAACCTCCTTGTATGTTAAGATTATGAGTCTGATTAAAAGCATCCCTGCCAAAAACCTCGTCCTGCCAGTTTTGAAAAGGAATATTTTTATAAATTGAAAGATCGTCGTAAGTTCCGTAGCGATCTGTAAATGTGTTACTCAACTGCTCATCACCTGAAAAATTATAAAGCTCATATTCATAATTTACAAATTCAGAAGGATTCATCACTGCCAATTTATTTACGATTTTGCGTACGCCCATGTAGCCACTATAATTAACCTGAGTAGGCATAGGCTTGCCACCTTTTGTAGTTATTAAAACCACGCCATTTGCTCCTCGCGCACCATAAATAGAAGTAGAAGCCGCATCTTTAAGTACATCAACAGATTCAATCTCCTGAGGTGATAAAATAGATAATGCATTTTCAACCTGAATACCATCTACTATATATAAAGGACTATTGTCCTGTGTAATTGAGGTACCGCCCCGCACTCGAATTTCTACATCTGCACCCGGAGAACCTTCTGCAGTAGTAACTCTAACTCCTGCAAGACGTCCCTGAATTGCTTCCGCGGCGCTATTAACAGGAATATCCTTGATTTGCTCTGCATTTACAGATGCGACGGCAGATGTAAGTTCCTCTCTTGAAACTTTAGAATACCCTATAATAACAAGGTCATCAAGAGCTACTGTATCAGGCTGCATCGTTATAGTAATTGAATTACGATTACCTATTTCTTCCGATATCGTTTGAAATCCTACATATGAAAATGAAAGTGTACTCCTTTCATCTGCTACAACGATTTCGAAATTTCCATCAAAGTCAGTTACAACTCCATTAGTTGTACCTTTTTCTAAAACTGTCACCCCACCTAGTGGTATGCCATCTGTATCTGTAACTCTTCCAGTGACCTTTTTATCTTGTTGAAAAATGACAAAATCATTTTTTAGCTCAGATTTTTTGGAAGAACTAGGAAAAACTAAAGAAGTAGATAATAATAGTAAAAGAAGTAAGAAGTAATCTAGCAGTGTGTGTGCTGTTTTTCTCATAATAAAGTATTGTTTTTTCGCAATAGAGAGTAATTTAAAGTTTAGTAAAATGTAATCGATTGCACTAAAGTAAAAATTTATTATTGGAATGCAAATAAAAAGTTAAGTAAATTGTCAAAAAGTGAAAATTTAACACTTATTCTTCTCTAATACTTAAAATGTAAGGATTTCATAATCCATTTTCCCGTCATATAAATAATATATAGGACGTAATATTGCAAAATATTAATATATTGTAATCGATTACCCCTACAAGTTTAAGAAAATGAGACAAAAAGATAAAGTTACCATATACGATATCTCTAAAAAATTAAATATCAGTGCTGCAACAGTTTCCAGGGCGCTTAATAATAGTGATCGTGTAAGTCAAAAAACGCTTGATTTAGTATTAAAAACGGCTAAAGAGCTTAATTATCAGCAAAACACATTGGCTCTCGCTCTAAAAAGCGGGCGTACAAATAATGTAGGTGTCGTTGTTCCTTATATTAATCATAATTTTTTTGCATCAGTAATCCGCGGGATTGAAGAAGAGTTAACACCCGTAGGTTACCATGTAATAATCTGCCAGACGCACGAAAATGTTGAGAATGAGATACGCCAAATTCAAACATTGCTTAATACGCATATAGACGGAATTTTCATGTCGGTTTCAAAATCTACTCAGGATACAAGTCATATTAAAAGTGTTTTAGATGATGGAGTTCCGCTAATTTTCTTTGATCGTAAAAAAGATGTACCGGGAGTTAGTTCTGTAACAATAAATGATTTTCAAGGTGGCTTTCTGGCTACAGATCACCTAATAAAACAAGGTTGTAAACGTATTGCTCATTTATCTGGAGACTTAAATCTTGAGATATACCTCAAACGTTATGAAGGTTATCTTGAAGCTCTTAGAGTAAATAATATTCCGGTAGATGACAATTTAATTTTAGAAGTTAACAGTAAGCTAGAATCTGGTGCTGCTGCCGCAAAAAAGCTATGGGCATTGCCTAAAAAAATTGATGCTATTTTTTCTTCTAGTGATTATGCGGCCTTAGGAGCTATACAACAATTAAAATTAATGCAGGTGGGCATCCCTGATGAAGTGAGCGTGGCTGGCTTTAGTAATGAACCTTTTACGCAATATATGGAGCTTCCTATTACTTCTATAGATCAAACCCCCGTTTTAATGGGGAAAATTGCCGCACAGGTATTTCTTGAACAAATTAAAGAAAAAAGGGAAATGACTGTTGAAAAAAAGGTTGTTCTCACACCAGAATTGCATGTTCGGGATTCATCTAAAAGAAGCACAGTTAAAAGCAATCAACCTCTATAAAAATTAAAAAGGGGAATGCATAAACAGCAATCCCTTTTTTAATAAAATATTGTTTTTTATAAAGAAACTCCTCTTTTCCAGGGAATGAAATCATCTTGACCCAATGCGTCTGCTTTGGATTGTACATTACCACTGGCCACCTGAATTACATATTCTAATATTTCTTCACCCATTTCTTCAATTGTTTTTTCGCCCCTTATAACTCCCCCACTGTCTATATCAATTATATCTGGCATGCGTCTGGCTAGAGTACTGTTAGAAGCTACCTTTAAAACGGGTGCGATTGGGTTACCGGTAGGAGTTCCCAGGCCGGTTGTAAACACAACCACATTTGCACCAGCACCAACCATTGCCGTTGTGCTTTCTACATCATTACCGGGCGTACATAGAAGATTTAGTCCGGGCTTTGTCACGTACTCGCCATAATCTAAAACCGCCTGAATAGGTGATGTTCCTCCTTTTTTAGCCGCTCCGGCAGATTTCATGGCATCTGTAATAAGACCATCTTTTATATTTCCGGGTGAAGGATTCATATCAAAACCAGAACCTGAAGCTATCGCTGCATTTTCATAAGCTTTCATCAAGCCCATAAATTTTGTTGCGGTTTCATCTTCAACACAACGATTTACTAACTCCTGCTCTACCCCACATAATTCTGGGAATTCTGATAGAATGGGAGAACCACCAACTGCAGCAAGTAGATCTGAAGCATAACCCAAAGCGGGATTTGCAGAAATACCTGAAAAACCATCAGAGCCACCACATTCTAATCCCATTTTTAATTTAGACAGAGGCGATGGTTGTCTCTTGATTTGATTTGCTTTTTTTATCCCCTTAAATGAATCTTTTATTATTTTAGCAAGCATATCATTTACAGTCCCTTCCTGCTGTTGCTCATAAATAAGAACCGGTTTTTTAATATCGGAATTTATAGTTTTAAGAGCATTTTTAAATATGTCAATCTGTAGGTTTTGGCAGCCCAAACTCAATACTGTAGCTCCCGCTACATTAGGATTGTTTACATATCCTGCCAGCAACTTTGATAGTGAAACTGCATCTTGGCGTATGCCACCACATCCACCTTGATGTGTGATAAACTTCACTTCAATATTATCAAAAATCGCCGATTCTTCTTCAACTTCTGCGACCATTGTATCTTCTGGAGCGCCACTTATTAAATTACGTAATAGTTGGCGTTGGCGACTTGCTTTATGAAATGATAATTCCTGCTCAAAAACATCTTTTAGCAATTCTATATTTCTGTTCTCACAAAAAACCAAAGGAAAAAATAACCAAATATTTGCCGTTCCCACTTGCCCGTCTTCGCGTTGATAGCCCATAAATGTGCGGTCTTTCCATTTAGTAATATCGGGAGCCTGCCAGGATGTAGTTTCAGTTCTTGTTGAAACACTGTTCGCCTGATGCTTTACATTTTCTGTTGTGAGCAACCCGCCATATAGAATTGTACTCAAAGCTTTTCCAACTAAAACTCCGTACATATAAATAGGATCTTCTGGTGCGAGATCTACTAGAGAAACTTTGTGTTTTGCTTTACTGTCTGAAAGTATAGTAACATCTTTACCCTCAAAATTAACCCTGTCACCGGCGAATAAATCAACCAGAGCGACAGCTACATTATCTTGTGGATGTACTTTTATAAGTTTACTTTTCATATACATTTATTTTAACGCCTAAAACTCTCAGAAGCAAACTTTTTATAGCCTTCTTCAATACCATCCCATTCTATCATTTTTAGTGCTTTAGCAATTTGATTATCAAATGATTCTATCAAAGTTAAATCCTCTCCCCAAAAATCTTCTCTTCCTAAAACATCTTTTGCTATATGTTGATAATTATCAGATTTCCATAAAATCTTAAAATAATCAATAATTTCTGCATCATCATTTAATGGAAGCGTATTCCCTTTCCAGGTTCCTTTATAAAAACGAATTAGACACGCTAATGCAAAGGTAAGATTTATTGGTAATCGATTGTATTTTTGATGAAAAGATAATAAACTAGGTAATACGCGAACTTTAAATTTTGATACCGTATTGAGCGCAATACTCGAAAGTTGATGTTTTATAAACGGATTTCTAAATCTATCAAAAACCGCTTCTGCAAAAGCATTTAATTCTTCTTCAGAAAGATCAAGTGTGGGATTTATTTCTTTAAAAACAGCATCACGTACAAATTGTCCCGTAAAATCATTATCAACAGTTTCCTTCACAGTTTCGTTGCCATAAAGAATGGAAAAAGGGACCATTGTGGTATGTGCACCATTGAGTATACGTACTTTGCGTGTGCGATAAGGCTGCATATCTTTTACAATAATGATATTTTCATCAATCTTATCAAACGGAATCTTTGCCTTTAATTCTTCACCTCCTTCTATAACCCAAAGCAGAAAAACCTCTGCCGAAACAATTAAATTATCTTTAAATTCTAGTTGATTTTGATAGGTCTCAATATCATCTTTAGGGTAACCGGGCACAATACGGTCTACAAGTGTATTGTGAAAACTATTGTGCTCCTCGACCCATGATGTAAAAGCTGTACCAAGATCCCAAAGTTTTGCATATTGTAAAATTATTTTCTTTAAAGTATCTGCGTTATGATTTATAAGTTCGCAGGGTATTATTGTTAATCCTTTATCCTGAGCACCTTCAAAAAACATAAAACGTTTGTAAAGCAAAGCTGTTACTTTTGCCGGAAAACTGCTGTGTGGTTCACCTCCTATGGTATCACTTTCTACAAAAGCTATTCCTGCTTCGGTGGTATTTGAAATTAAAAATTCAAGTTCTTTTTCTTCGGCTAATGCCATATATGCTGAGTAATCTTCATAAGGATTAATGCCTTTCTGTATACAGGAAATAGTATGAATTTCTTCGGTTTCCTTTCCGTTTTTAATTCCTTTTAAGAACAGATTATAAAGCCCGTCCTGATCATTTAGCATTTGTACCATACCTCCTGCAAGTGGTTGAATAACCGCCACACCAGCATTAAAATCGGTCTTTTTATTGAGTTTATCGATAATATAATCAACAAAAGCGCGCAGAAAATTGCCCTCTCCATATTGAATTACTTTGATAGGTAATTTTTCAGTATAACCTGCATTTATTCTATTTAGTTGTTTCATAGGGCTGGATAGTTAGTATCTTGTTTAATGTATTATTTAAATAATTCTGGTAACCAAAGGCTTATTGCCGGGATAAATGTTACCAGTAATAAAACAATTGCCATGACCACATAAAGTGGTAAAAGCGGTTTCATTATTTTTTGAATAGTCGTTTTTGCAACGCCCACACCTATAAAGAGCACTGCGCCTACAGGCGGCGTACAAAGACCAACACAGAGATTCATTACCATCATAATACCAAATTGTACAGGGTCTACACCCAGATTGACAACTACCGGCAAAAAGATAGGAGTAAAAATAAGTACTGCGGGTGTCATATCCATAAATGTGCCTACAAAAAGGAGTAATACATTTATGATGATAAGAATGACAATTTTATTATCGCTTAGTCCCAGAAGAGCCTCGCTTACATTTTGAGGTATATTTTCAAAAGACATTACCCACGACATACTCATTGAGGTTGCGATAAGCAGCATTACAATGGCCGTTGTCCCAACCGAACTTAAGAAAATACTATACAATTTAGAAACATGCAGTTCTCTGTAAATAAAGGAAAGTACGAGTGTATATAAAACGGCAATTCCAGAAGCTTCGGTCGCTGTAAAAATTCCTGTAACAATACCGCCAATAACTACTACAAGTAGTAAAAGACTCGGGAAGGCATCTAAAAATGTTTTTATAATTTTACCAAAAGAGCTTGATGGCCCGGGTGGATATTTCTTCTTTTTAATCCAAAAAGAAGCGGTAAGCATTAATGCCAGTCCCATTAAGATTCCCGGAATATATCCTGCTAAAAATAAAGATGCTATTGAAACTCCTCCACTGGCAAGCGAATAAACGATAAGTACGTTTGAAGGCGGAATAATTAATCCTGTAGTAGATGAAGTAATATTTATAGCAGCACCAAATTCTTTAGAATAATTTTCTTTTTCCATAAAAGGTCCTAAAATACCACCTATTGCAGAAGTCGCAGCAACTGCAGAACCTGATATTGCTCCAAATAACATTGCTGCAATTACATTTACATAAATCAGTCCGCCCGGCAGCGATCCTATTAAAGCCTTTGCAAAATTAATAAGCCGGAGGGCAATCCCTCCCTGATTCATAATCTGCCCAGCGAGCACAAAAAGCGGTATGGCAAGAAGCGAAAAACTATCAAGCCCTGTTGCCATGCGCTGCGCTATCGTTGTAAATGATGCCAATGAGTCTATAGAGACCATTATAGTAAGCAAGCATGAAATCCCAATTGACCAGGCGACGGGAACACCAATACTCAGCAGTACAAAAAAGACGACTACGAGTATTACAATTTCTATCATCATACCAAATATTTTTTAGGATTTGCTAACTCAATTAGTTTGTAAAAAACAATCAACGCGCCACTTAATGGCAAAACCATATAAACAAAGCCCAGCGGTAAACCTAATGCAGCAGAATATTGACCCAGTTCATAATTAACATAGACCAGATTTCCACCACCTATAATAAGAGCCACAATGCTGAAGAGTATAATAAGAATATTGATGCCTATGCGAAGCTTTATACGGTTAGGCGGTGATAACTTTGGCGGAAGAATATTAATTGCCAGGTGATCCTGCTGTCCCGAAGCGTATGCCGCTCCCAAAATACCGATCCAGATAAGCAAATACCTTGCAACCTCTTCAGTAAAAGAGCTGGCAGATTGCATAACATATCGTGAGAATACTTGCCATAATACAGCCAGAACAATCATAGCCATTAAAAAGACCAGAAATCCACCAAGTACTTTATCTAATTTTTCTTTCATTCTGTGGTTTATTTTACTGCTTGTATTCCTTCTATAAGTTTTTTCATATCAGGGTCTAACTCAAATTCATCATACATAGGTTTAACGCGTTCGCGAAAAGAGCCCTTCTCTGGTTTAGTAACCTTAACACCGGCTTTTTTTATTTCAGCAAGAGCTTCCATTTCAGCCTCATGCCAGATTACTTTTTCATATTCAGAAGATTCCATCGCAGCTTCTTTAACCCATTTTTGCTCTTGTGATGAAAGCTTATTCCACACTACGGTGCTTATTAAAAGTTCATCGGGCAGCGCGGTGTGCTCATCTACCACATAATATTTACAAACCTCATAATGTCTTGACAAATAGAAACTAGGTAAATTATTTTCAGCCCCATCAACTACTCCTTGCTGTAGCGCGGTATATAATTCTCCCCAGGCAATGGGTGTAGGCGAGCCTCCCAGGTTCTTAACCATGTTCATCGCAGTCTGACTTTCCATCACACGCAACTTTAAACCTTTAAGATCGTCAGGAGTGGTTATGGGCACTTTACTGTAAAAGCTTCTGCTTCCCGCATCATAAAACGTCAATCCCTTTAGCCTTTTTGGTATGCTTGCATTAAGTAAATTTTCTCCTATATCTCCTTCTAAAACAGCAAAACGGTGCTCTCTGTCACGGAACAAAAATGGCAAACCAAAGACTTTTAAACTTGGGGCGAAATTTTCCAGTACACCAGTAGAAACTTTGGTCATTCCTAAACTACCTATTTGAAGCAACTCCAGACATTCCCGCTCTGAGCCCAATTGCTGACTGGGGTAAATATCTAAAGTCAGGGTTCCGCCTGATTTTTCTTTTAAGCGTTCACCCATAAAAACCATCGCTTTATGCACGGGATGTGTAACATCGAGACCGTGGGCCAGCTTGATAACCTTACCTTTGGTTTCTTTTTCACAGCCGGTAAAAGCAAGCGAAAGACAAATCACTGTGCATATTAAAATAAAATATTTTAAGGCCATTTTCATGACCGTATTTTTTTCACTATATCTAAAGCTTCTTTAACCTTTGCGGTAATAGCTTCATAATTGTAAGCACCTTCGTCATTTTTAATAAACAATTTTGAACCTATACCTACACAATGCACGCCAGCCTGAAACCATGTTTTTAAATTCTCTTCAGTTGGGCTAACTCCGCCTGTAGGCATAATACTGCTCCACGGTAACGGCCCTTTTACCGCTTTTACAAAGTCTGGCCCGCCTACCTGCTGCCCTGGAAATATTTTAACGACCTCAGCCCCTAGTTCTTCAGCATATGAAATTTCTGTAACACTACCACAACCTGGCATCCAACCTACTTTTCGCCGATTACAGACTTTAGCCATTTCTACATTTATAAGGGGCGAAACAATAAAATTTGCTCCCATTTGCAGGTATAACGATGTAGTGCCAGCATCAATAACAGAACCCACGCCCAGAATCATTCCTTCCAGATTATCAAGTGCATACTTATTAAGCTCACTAAAAACTTCGTGTGCATAATCCCCACGATTAGTAAATTCAAAAACCTGGGCACCACCATCGTAGCAAGCCTTTAAAATGTCTTTACAAACATTAATATCCTTATGGTAAAAAACGGGGACAACCCCATCTTCTTTCATCCTTATTACCGCTTCTATACGAGTATATTTTGCCATTTATATATGTTTATCTTTTTATTCTTCCGCCTGTATTTCCGTTTACTACTTCAAGAATCTCATCTGCAGAAACTAAATTTACATCACCTAAAATAGTATGCTTTAAAGCACACGAAGCATTTGCAAATTGCAAAGCTTTATCATCATCAAAATGCCTGAGGCCATAAATAAGACCTGCAGCATATGCATCACCAGTACCTATACGATCAATTACCTGAGTGATTTCCAGTTCTGGAGTTTCAATGTACATATCATTTACCCATGCGCGCCCGTAAATCTTTTGCCATGAAGCGCTTAATCCTGTCCTGATTTTATCAAAAACCTTAGTAATTCCGGGACATTTATTCATTAGGTATTTACTTGCATCTATAAAGCCGTTTTTATCAAGTTCAAATGATGTTCCTAAAATCTCGTTAATTTCATTTACTCCGCCTATAAAAATAGTGGACAGACTTACTAATTCTAGTAAAACTTGCTGCCCATTACGACCATATTGCCATAAATTACTGCGATAAGCAGGATCTGCTGTAATATGTATTCCTTTTTCTTTTGCAGCTATTAAACCGGCTTTTAATGTTTGATAAGCGCTTTCTGAAATGGCTGGAGAAATCCCCGTCCAATGCATAAAATCGGCATTTTTAAGGGCAATATCCCAATCTACCAGATCAGGAGTAATATTTGCAAATGACCCGTGCAAGCGATTGTATGCAATCTTGCTGCTACGCATACCAGAACCTACTTCAAGAAAATAAAGGCCTAAAGGATGATTAACTTTTACTACCGCAGAAACATCTATACAATTATGACGGAGGCTGGCAATTGCCGCTTCACCTACAAGATCATTAGAAACCGCTGTGATATGTTTTACTTCTTCGCCTAAATAAGCAAGAGAAGCTGCCACATTCATTTCTGTGCCACCAAAGAAAAAATCAAGCTGATGTGATTGAATCAATTTGCGGTTTTCTGAAGGTGATAATCTCATTAAAACCTCGCCAAATGTTACTACTTTTTTAGTTTCTTCGGTCATAAACTACTAAAAATTGAAGTATGCTTTTGCATTGTTATAACTTATATCTGCGACCGTTTTTCCTACTAATTCCATATCATTAGGCAACTCACCATTTTCCATTTCCTGACCAAACAAATTACACAATACACGTCTAAAATATTCATGTCTTGGGAAAGATAAAAAGCTGCGACTGTCTGTTAGCATTCCCACAAAACAACTGACCAAGCCCATATTTGAAAGTGTATTAAGTTGATCTATAATCCCATCTTTTTGATCTAAATACCACCAGCCAGAACCCCACTGCACTTTACCTTTTATACTGCCATCATTAAAATTACCAATCATTGTGGCAAAAATGGCATTATCTGCAGGGTTAAGATTATAGAGTATGGTTTTAGTAAGTTTATTTTTACTATCCAGTTCATTTAAAAATGCAGAAAGCGACTCTGCTTGCTTATAACCGCCGATGGAATCCCAACCGGTATCGGGTCCTAAAGTTGCCAGCATGCGCTTATTATTATTTCGTAAAGCACCTAAGTGAAATTGTTGTACCCAGCCAAATTCATGATAGTTTTCGCAGAGAAATAACAAAATTGCTGTCTTAAATTGTTCTGCTTCCTGAGAAGTAATTGTTTCTCCTTTGATTTTTTTATTAAAAATACTCTCAATATCAGAATCTGAATACTTTTCGAAAGAAACATAATTTAGTCCGTGATCGCACAGTTTACATCCATTATCATTAAAATAAACAATGCGTTTGCGCAATGCTTCCTGAAGATCTGCGTAAGATTCTATATTAATATGGGCCGCTTTTCCTAGTTTTTTGACATAATCTGTATAGCCTTCAGCTTCAATAATAATCGCTTTATCAGGGCGAAAAGCAGGTTTCATTTTCACCTTAAAATCTGTTTTTGCCAGGTTTTGGTGATATTCTAAACTATCAATAGGATCATCTGTGGTGCAAACAGTCTCAACATTCATTTGAGTAAGCAAACCGCGACAACTATTCTCTTGTTGCTGAAGTTGCTCATTTACAGATTTATAGATAGCAGGCCCCGTTTTTTCGTTAAGCAATTCATCTATACCAAAATAGCGTTTGAGCTCAAGATGCGTCCAGTGATACAGCGGATTGCGCAATGTATGCGGAACCGTTTTGGCCCACGCCAGAAACTTTTCTTCATCGGAAGCATCTCCGGTTATAAATCTTTCGTCAACGCCCATTGTGCGCATCGCACGCCATTTATAGTGGTCTCCCGCGATCCAGACCTGAGAAATGTTGTCATACACGCGATCTTCTGCGATTTCTTTAGGTGAAAGATGACAGTGATAATCAATTATAGGTTGTGGTGCCGAATACTTAAAATAAAGTTCTTCAGCATATTTATTCTGAAGTAAAAAATTGTCTGTAATAAACATTTTTTTAATGCTTTCTAATGTCTCTGATGTGCTCATTTTTCTATCATTTTTTGCCGATTTTCAGCGCTTTTAAGCGGATTTTTAAAGGGTTATCTTCCCATCCATCCGCCGTCTACGGTCATCACGTGACCACTCATATAGTCGCTTGCTGCCGATGCTAAAAATATAATCGGTCCTTTAAAGTCTTTTGGTTCGCCCCACCTTCCGGCAGGAATTCTTCCTAAAATAGAAGCGCTTCTATCTGGATCATCACGTAACGCTTCAGTATTATCTGTCGCGATATAACCCGGTGCGATGGCATTTACCTGTACACCTTTACTCGCCCACTCGTTAGACAATGCCATGGTAAGCTGACCAATAGCACCTTTTGAAGCTGCGTAACCTGGAACGGTTATGCCTCCCTGAAAAGTAAGTAATGAAGCCGTAAAAATAATTTTCCCGCTTCCTCTTTTAATCATTTCTTTACCTAGCTCACGACTCAAAATAAACTGCGCATTTTGATTTACTTCTATCACTTTATCCCAATATTCATCAGAATGTTCTGCCGCCGGAGCTCTTAAAATTGTCCCTGCGTTATTTACCAGAATGTCAATCTGAGGATTTTCGGACTTTACTTTTTCAATAAAAACGTAAAGTGATTTTCTATCTGAAAAATCACATTGATAACCCGTAAATTTCTGTCCGGCTGCCAGTACGGCTTTTTCAATTTTTGATCCCTGGGTCTCTAAAGTCGCCGAAACACCTAAAATATCTGCTCCCGCTTCGGCTAAAGCTTGTGCCATAGCGAAACCTATTCCGCGTTTGCATCCGGTTACTAAAGCTGTTTTTCCTTTTAAACTGAATAAATTTATCATCGGCTTATTTAAGTGCGTCAACCGCTACTTTATCCATATCGCCATAATCAAGATTTTCTCCTGCCATTCCCCAGATAAACGTGTAGCTTGTTGTTCCTGCGCCTGCGTGAATAGACCATTCTGGTGAAAGAACCGCCTGATGATTTTGCAGAAAAATATGTCGCGTTTCATCTGGCTGACCCATAAAATGGCTAACGCTTTGCCCTTCTTCTAGATCAAAATAGAAATAAGCTTCCATTCTTCTCTCGTGTGTATGTGGCGGCATTGTATTCCAGACGTTGCCTTCTACAAGTTCTGTCATTCCCATTTGCAACTGGCAGGTCTCGACAATGCTGTTTACAATAAGTTTATTTAAAATACGCTTGTTTGCATATTTTGCATCTCCCAGCTCAATAACCTCAGCATCATTTTTACCTACTTTTTTAGTTGGAAAAGCGTGGTGTGCAGGTGCAGAATTGAGATAAAAAACCGGCTGTTCTGAACCTGATTTTTCAAATATTACTTCTTTTTTTCCCTGCCCTACATAAAGTGCTTCTTTGTTTTCTAACGTATATTTCTCACCATCTACGGTAACAGTTCCTGTTCCGCCCACGTTTATAATTCCCAGTTCACGACGATCAAGAAAGTTTTCGGCTTTTAGTTCGTCGATTGTTTCCAATTTAATTGGTTTACTTACCGGAAAAGCTCCTCCCACAATAAAGCGGTCGTACATAGAATACGTCAGGTTGATCTCGTCGTCTTTAAATAATTCTGGAATTAAAAAGTGTTCCCGTAATTCCTGAGTGGTATATTTTTTTACATCGTTTGGGTGATGCGCGTATCTGAATTCTGAATTTGTCATTTTGTAAATTTAATTTTAAAGTAAATAAACTGGAGGGTGAATTGTTCAAAACAGCTCTAAAATCTGTCCAATTTAGCCGATTTTTAATGAAAATTGACCGTTTTTTGTTTTTCAGTAATAAAAATCTGAATATTTTAAATAATGTAGTTTTTCTTTTATTTTCACTAAAAGTAAGAAGGTAAGGCTAAAAGTTCATCCTGCACTGTCCGCTTTTTTCAATCTAGAAAAAATTATTCAAGCATTCCTTTAGCATCTAAATCTTTTAATTTTTCATCAAGATCTGCTTTAAAAGCTTGCTCGTCTTTAATTCCACCTATTTGCTCATTCCATGATCCAGAAAGATAATAGGTTATTGTTTGTGTTGTAGGTTTAAAAATCAATAAGTGATCAAATGGCCCGTCTTTTACTTCCTGAACCTGATTAGTTTTATAAAAAAGTACCATTCCCAGTAAATCATCATCACTAACTAAAGTTTGAGTTCCATAAGTTGCTATATAAGCCCAATCACCAGATTTACTAGTTGCTTGCATCAGAGGAATATCTTTGAATTTAACGATACCAGTTGCAAAGCCATCAATTTCTGACGCCGGTGTTAATTCTGCTTTAGTGAAAGTTCCTTCAGGATAAATACTTAAAACCGTTTTCAGGTCTGTAGTAACCGTTCCTGTTTTCCAACCTGAATAATTAATCGTCACAGTAGAAACCGAATCTTCATTTACGACTTTAACTTTAGTTTGATCTACAGAATTAAAATGCGCTATAGTATCACCCGTAAAACGGCCATAACCGCCTATACCCATAGACTTTCCGGCTTTAAGAATATCCTGTCCCCACGCAGAAGCCTCATGATAAGAATCAAAATTATCCTGACCTACATATGGCAAGACAAGCGTATCTACTTTTTTACCAAAAATATCTATGGCATTTCTCCAGTCCAGATACAGCCTGTAGCCAATTTGTTTATTCTCCCATCCCGGCCCTTCGTAACGTATATACCAAGAATGATCTGTATGTAACGCAGGCAAGTCTAAAGAATCAACATTTTTAAATATCCCATCCTGATAGGTGCGTTCCTGCTCATTCCAGCTTCCGCCTTCTTTAATAGAAATTTCTGCATAAGTCGCCGGTTGGAAAGTTCCTTCTTCAGACGAAACAATTTCTTCTACTTTCGTTTCTTTTTCTTTACAAGCAATAAGACAACTTAATGACAGTGCTGCTAAAAATAAGTTGGTTTTCATTTATTTTTTGGTATTTAGTTTTATCTGTTAAGTTGGAGCGCAGCCATAATAAAAGGACCTGTCGCTTTAGGATCGTTATTCTGCTTTCTTTCGTTTACATAGTACTCGTACGAACCGTCGCGATAAGGATCTCCTCCTAAACCTGCTACAGCACAGGCTTCTGTTATAGTAATGGTGCCGTCATCATTTACCAGAATAAGCTTATCAACCAAACCATCAAAAGCTTTATTAGCCACTGCCAAAAAACTTGCTGGAAGATATCCTTTATTCACTCCTTTGGCCAAAGCATAAGCAAACATAGAGCTGCCTGAAGCTTCCAGATAATTTCCTTCTTTGTTTCCCATATTAGGGACCTGATACCAAAGTCCTGTTGCATCCTGAACTTTAACAAGAGCAGTTGCCAGCTCATTTAAATAATCAACTAATTCTTGATGCTTTGGATTATCTTCAGGCACATAATCAAGAACATCAACGAGTGCCATGGCATACCAACCTAAAGAACGAGACCAGAAATTAGGCGAGGTTCCTCTTTGTGAGTCCGCCCATTTTTGCTCTTTACTCTCGTCCCAACCATGATAAAGCAAACCTGTCACAGTATCTCTTGCATGTTCCTGAATTAGTTCAAATTGCTTTGCAACGTCATCAAGGTATTTCCCGTTTTCAAAAGTAGAAGTATACTGCGCATAAAATGGTGCACCCATGTACAAACCATCAAGCCACATTTGATTTGGATAGCGCTTTTTGTGCCAGAAGCCACCTTCAGAAGTACGGGGAGCTTCATATAATTGCTTTCGCAGCAGCTGCATTGCCATTAGATATTTTTCATCTTTAGTTTTATCATAGATCCTAAACAGTAATTTACCTGCATTGATCATGTCTATATTATAATCTGATATTTTGTAGCTGGCTATAGACCCATCTTTTTGAACCAATGTATCTACATAAGCCTTACCGTAATCATAGTATTTGGGATCTCCGGTTTTATCAGAAAGCTCTTGAAAGGCCAGAAGAACTAATCCATGTACATAATCCCATTTGGGCTCTTCTTTTTGATCAATTTGAAAAGCGTTTTCATTGCGGGTCATAATTGAAGCAGCCATTCGCTCTGACCATTTCTCATTTTTAAAGCTAGATGAATCCTGAACGATTGCTTCTTCCTTTTTGTTTGAATTTTCTTTACAAGAACAGAAAACTACTATACAAACGATAAAAAATATTTTCGAAAATTTAAAACTCACCATATGTTGTTTAAAATTACACTTCACGAAAACGATTTCAAATAAAATGCAATCGATTACACAAACATACATTAGATATATTTATTTTCAAATAATTTTCTTAATAAATGATGATTTTGATATTTCGGTATCTAACAATTACAATATTAGCTGGT
>JBALXG010000400.1:0-3231 GCA_036961055.1 Leeuwenhoekiella sp.
TCTGCATTTGCTCCTGAATAGTCATATAATTGACCTAAAACCTGATTTTTTTGGTCTATTATATAAACTTGTAATGAATCTCGGGTATATAAATTTGAAGTATTAGAATTTTGCTTGAGTGTTATTTTTAGATTGGCGGTTAAAATAGTTCCGTCACCATCAATATCATTTAGCCTTTCCAGATAGGGTATTCCTACACGAGTTGCAATACCTGTTCCCGCCTGTATAAAACTTGTATTGCTTGTTTCTGTACTGGGAATAAAATCTTGTTCATTAGCCAGGTTTGCAAAATATGTTCCTTCTTTTTTGCTGGAGATATTATTAAATGTATTAGTTGTATTAAAACTAATATCAATTGTTTGTGAGTCTTCCTCTTCAATCTCACTGTCTACCGTATAGTAAATACGTAAAAAGCTATCTGTAGAAAATCCCAGCATTGTGGTATTTGTATTAGCAGCATCAATAAGTAGGCCTTTGTATTCATTTACAAATTCATCTGTATTATTGATTACATTGTCTTGTAACTCATCAAAAATTAATTGACCAAAATCATTTTTTAATGGCAAATGAATAGAATCTTCTCGTACGGGCCGAGGACTAAAAGTATAGGAGCCTAGTGGTTCTGTATCACTTTCAAATGTTGTGGTATTATAATAGACATCTTCATCTGGTTTAATATCCTGAGTAACTCGATAGACATTAAATGTTTGATCAGGAATGGTATCATTATAAAAATAGTTGTCATAATTTAAAATTAAAGCGATAGAATCAAATTTTGCATCGCTGGCTATAGTATATACAGCTGCACCTAACTGAGCATATAGTTTGCTTTTAGTTAAACCAAATACAGGATCAGTATAACTACCTATGAGATATCTGTCTGTACTGCTTTCGCTTATTGAGTCAAACTGAAACGTAGAACTCTCTACTGTAAGTGTATCTATAAAATACACCTTTGTGCCACTGGAAACCCAGTTTTCTCCTACTGGAAATGTAGCATCATCCTCACTACTACACGCAACCGCCAGCATGTAAAGTATTATAGTAAGCAGTGTAAAAACCGCTGGAAATTTTTTCATAGTACAAAGAAATTTTGGGCGAAGCTACCCGCTGTATATGTAACCGTAAAAACTCTTATACCAGCCATGGTATTTAATAGCTCAATAGGCAATGTTTGTCTATGAATCTTATTGCAGTGTGTTTGTCTGGTAAAAAGGCGTGCTGGTATAGACTATTTGGCTAAACGTCCATTATATTTTTTGTCGCATTTCTATCTATCTAGTTTTGGCCAAATTTTAATTCAGTAATGAATAGAAACATACTCTTAATTCTAATAATTTCTTTAGGAAGTAAAATGTACAGCCAGCAAACAGATACTTTTTCATTTGACTATATGCTTGCACCCATAGGTAATAATGATGTTGATGCTAATAAAACATCACTTGCCTTTAGCCTTCCTGTTGTGTGGAATGATTTAACATTAATCACTACAGCAGGTTTTGACTACTCCAGATTTACATATCTCAACTCTTTAGGTTTTGAAACCGGCAGTCTGGAGAATATGTATAACACCTATATAAATCTCGATTTTACCTATCATTTGTCGGAAAAATGGGCTTTTAGTACTGATTTTAATACGGCTATAATATCTACACTTACAGAACCAGTTACGAGTGAGGATGTTTTTTTTACCGGAGGTCTGTTTGTAATAAAAAATGGGGGAACAGAAAATTTACCCACACAAATTAAAGCCGGATTAGGCTATTATAATTTCACAGGAATACCACAAATATTGCCGGTCGTTAGTTTTAGTCAACAACTCGATGAAAATTTATTTTATAAGATAGGTTTTCCTGAAACGCTTATTACATATAGTCTTAATCAAAGAAGCCGAATAAATGCCGTAGCTCAACTTGATGGTTATTATGCCCATCTAAGTAATCCTGTCATATTACAAACAACAAACGCTACTAATGCTTCTGTGAGTAGCACTACGCTAAGTCTGGGTTATGAATACGATATGGATGAATACTGGTCTTATAATTTTAAAGCAGGCTACCTGATAGATAATGATTATGATCTGCGGGATAGTGCAGATGATAAGATATACAGTTTTGATATGCCTACCAGGCCATTTTTCTCTACAGGAATAAAATTTAATCTCAAACATTAAAAATAATGATTACAATGAATTACAAAAGAAAATTTATAATAGGTATAGGTGTTTTAGCACTTACTGTTGTGAGCTGTTCTAGCGATGATGATACAGAACGCGGTAACTGGCAGGAGCGTTCTGTTTTTGATGGTATTCCCAGAAGTAATGTAGCCGGTTTTACAATAGGTAACTATGGTTATATGGGTACAGGTTATGACGGGGATGATTATCTAACTGATTTCTGGCAATATGATATAGAAGGCGATTATTGGGTGCAAAAGGCAGATTTTCCGGGTACAGCACGTAGTTCTGCAACCTCATTTACAGCAGATGGAATGGGTTATGTAGGTATAGGGTATGACGGTGAGAATGAACTAAGTGATTTCTGGCAGTATAATCCCAATTCTAACAGCTGGGTTCAAAAACAAGACTTTGGCGGTGGTGCTAGACGTGCAGCCATAGGGTTTGGTACAACTGGCGCTGGATATATAGGTACAGGTTATGACGGGGATAATGATAAAAAAGATTTCTGGAAATATGATACCGCAGCAGATACCTGGACGGAAATTGTAGGTTTTGGCGGCGATAAACGTCGTGATGCAACATCTTTTGAAATTAATGGTCTTGTATATGTAGGTACTGGAGTAAGCAATGGTTTGTACAAAACAGATTTCTGGAGTTTTGATCCTTCAACTGAAGCGTGGACTAAACTCAATGACCTTGATGAAGAAGATGATTATTCTATTGTACGGTCAAATGCGGTAAGTTTTGGTCTTAATGGGTTAGGATATATTGTAGCAGGTTACAGTGGTGGTACAGTTGCCAGCACATGGGAATATGATCCACTCGCAGATGATTGGGAAAACATAACATCGCTGGAAGCAACAGCTCGTCAGGATGCTATAAGCTTTTCAACAGCGGCAAGAGCCTTTGTATTACTGGGTAGATCAGGAAGTTTATATCTGGATGATGCCTATGAGATTTTTCCACAAGAGGATTATGATGACGAAGATTAGTTGATTGAATATTTTTTGTTGGCCCGGAGCATTTTTAAGAATTTACAGATGATTTTAATG
>JBALXG010000401.1:0-3223 GCA_036961055.1 Leeuwenhoekiella sp.
AAGGAGTGCGACCAAAACTGCTCGTTCTTGATAAAAACGGAAAACCTAAGCACGTTTATAAATTAGATCATGATGATTTTAATCAGCCGGAAGGCTTAACGTTTAGTCCGTCAGGAAAACTTTATATCTCAAATGAAGGCCATAAAGACCCCGGTAATATTCTTGAAGTTGAACTAGATGATTAATCTTACTTCACCTAACTGCTGAACTTTATAAGGAAAATCTTCTCCCGGCGCGCCTATAAACATAAAGTTTACAGGAATACCCCATCGTTGTGATAACTCCCTTATTTTTTCCGGGCCAAATTTACCAGATTCCTCTATGTATTCAATATGAATATCTGGATAGGCACGATCAAGAACCTCAATATCTGCCTGTAATTTTGAAGTATCTCTGTTCTCATCTTTTATTACAGAAACAATTTTAATTCGGCGGGTGGGCTCATTTTTTTTCATGTAAAGCATAACCTTGTTTAAGGTTTCCACATTGTCATGATTAGTAAAAAACACAAATTGCTGACCGCTTACTTGTGCAAGTTTAGTAAGTGTTTTTCTATTCAGTTTTGAAAAGAATTTATTGTTTTCCGGAGAAATGTATTTGATTAGATATAAAAAGAATTTTAAAATTGTAACCCTATATAGCATGAAGAAAACCACCGCGATTGTAGGGATTAGGTACTCAATGAATATAGCGAGATATGCGGGATTAAGTATGATATTGCCTACAATAGCTGCAAAAACTGCCCCAATAGCGATAAAAAGCGCTAACCAGCTGGCTCGTTCTGGTCTGGGTAGTTGTTTGCGATTAAGCTTTAAAAGAATATTTCCAACACCGAATAACACCATTACCGAAAGAAAAGCAATTGTGTAAACACCGGCTAATTTTGCCAGATCTCCACCAGTTACAAAAAGCACAGATGTACAAAGAATGAAGAATACAATATAAATTAGGTAAGAACTATGGCGTTTATTTTTCTTTAATAAGATGCCAGGTAAAATACGATCCAGAGCCATACGCTCCATGAGACCGCCCACACCTACAAATGAGGTTAACACAGCGCCACTCAAAACCAGAGCAGCGTCAAGACCTACAAGAAAAGAAAGCCAGCTACCACCGGAAATACTTCCCAGAAAAGAAAGTAGCGCATCCTGATTACCATCTACAACTTCCATTGGGATTAAGGCCAAAGCGAGAAAAGCAATAAGCGGATTAAAAATACTTACGACAATCCACATGTTACGCAGCGTTTTAGGAAAAACACCCAGCTTTTGTTCTTCTACATAATTTGCAGAACTTTCAAAACCACTAATTCCTAGCATGGCTGCAGAAAACCCAAAAAATAATGCCATACCTATACTGCCATCTATTGGCATTTTAAAGTTATTGACAAGGGTGTCAAAATCGTGGGTAAAAAAATAATAGATACAAAAACCACATAAAATCGTAAGGGATAATAAATGGAATAAGAAAATCGCAATAGCCACTTTTGATGATTCACCTATACCTAAAATTACAAGCCCCATAAAGAGAAGTAAAAGACCCACAGTTGTAGGCACAATAGGAATTACATCCCATATACTGTAAGCATACTTTACGGCTTCACTTGCAGAGATAACAGCTGTAGCCATGTAAGATAGTACAGTTAAAGAGGCTGCCAGTGATGCTGTAGATTTTTTTGTAGTATTTAAAAGAGCATTGTATGCACCACCATTAAGTGGGAGTGCGCCTACAACCTCTCCATAAATTCTTCTGAATAAAAATAAAACCGCCGCTACAATGAGTAGTGATATCCATGCATATTGACCGGCATAAACAATTGCAAGAGCAGAAACATACAGACAGGAAGAACTAATATCATTACCACAAATCGCGGTTGCTTCCAGTTGGGTTAATTTTTTAGACATACAACAACTTAGAATTTCAGATAAAATTAAAGTATTGGTTTAATTAACAAGAGGAAGAGTTCTATTATTTAAAATATTTTTTTCCGCGAAAGCTTTTCTATTTATTAAATTCTCCTTTTAAAAGCCTGTGTATAAAGGTAAGTTTATCAACCACAGGAGGTGGTAAAATAAAAGGATATAAATCTGGTTGTCCCATGCTTCTATTAAGGCTATTTACGGCAAAAGTAAGAGGCAGGTATGCGCCAAGAATTTTCTCAAAATCTGATTCCAGATAAGGATCAAAATCTGCATTAAGATGCAATGGGGATGACTTTTGAAAACCGGGGTCAATGCTTAGTCCAAAAGAATAAGCTGTCTCAAGAGTATCAACTAAATGTAAATAATGCGCCCAGGTTTCTGCCCAGTCCTCCCACGGGTGAGATGCTGCATATTTACTTACAAAGGATTTTTCCCAATTTTCTGGTGGGCCGTTTTGATAATGTTTTTGCAGTGCTTCTCCATAATCAAGAGTTTCATTGCCAAAACAATTTCTAAAAGCTTCCAGCGCGGTAGGATTTGTAAAAACAATTCTTTCCCAGTAGTAATGACCTACTTCATGTCTAAAATGCCCTAGCAATGTGCGATAACGCTCAGCCATTTGACTGCGCATATATTCCCTGTGTACGGGGTCTGCTTCGGCTATATTAATGGTGATAATTCCCTTAAAATGACCGGTTTTTACCCCATTCTCGGGGTTTTTAGGATCAGATGACAGAAAATCAAAAGCAAGACCAGTTTCAGCATTTTCATTTTTAGAAACCACCGGCAGATTAAGCCTTTTAAGCGTATAAACCAGTCTGTGTTTTGCGCGTTCAAGATTGCGCCACTCTTTTAAATGTTCTGGATCTTGTAAATTAGGAATGGTTCTGTTGAGGTCGCATGCTTCACATAATCCTTCTTCATTTAAATCTTCAAGCGCTACAAGCCAGTTGCACACTTTATAATTATGGTTTGCACAATATTGATAAAGCTTGCCAGTATCGGGGACAGTTTCTAAAGCATTGTCTTTTTTTCTAATGACGGTTATGTCACTAATTTCAGACAAATATCCTAATTCATTACCACACTTTTCACATGATGTATTTTCAAAATATACAGGATTGGAGCAATGATTGCAATGGAAAATTTTCATAGCGCGATGCTGAATTATAAGTTAGATGATTAGATTTTAAGCTCTTAAGAGATTTTTATTTGAATAATAAAAGCGCGCAAATCTAATTTTTTTAAATCATTTTAAACCTTTGATTTTTAGGTTTAAACAATAATTAACTTTAATGAAA
>JBALXG010000402.1:0-3221 GCA_036961055.1 Leeuwenhoekiella sp.
TACAATTCTAGACTCTCAGCCTTTCATCCCTCATTATTTTGGTTTTGATGTTGATATTAATAAAACCGGAGCTAAAGATTTAAATGCAAGTATAGCCGGTATCTCTCTTAGTTTAAATATTGAAGAAGTAAAAGAAGGTTTACTTGTAATAGATACTCGGGATGAACCAGATTTTAAGAAGAATCATTTACCGGGAAGCATAAACATAATGGCAGTTTCAGATACCGCTAAGTTTGAAACCTGGTTAGGATCTATCGTTAAGCCAAAAGAAGAGTTTGTTCTTGTAGTCGACCAAATAGAAAATGCATGGAAACTTCTAAATCGTGCAGCAAAAATGGGTTATGAATCTCAAATTAAAATGGTGGCAACGTTGAAGAATGAAGAGCTAGTTTCTTCAGATAGCTTTGTGTTGGCCTCTTTTAAAGAAAACCCAGACTCATATACAATCATAGATATACGCAATCCTAGCGAGACCGAAGAAGGTAAATTCTTTGAGAATGCGATTACAATTCCTCTTAATGAATTAAGGGAAAGAACTTCAGAAATACCTACAGACAAACCAATAATCGTGCATTGTGCAGGAGGTTATCGTAGTGCTGCAGGAAGTAGTATTGTAGATAAAGTGATTACAAAAGTGCCTGTTTACGATCTTAGCGAAGATGTAAAGCAGTTTACTTAAAACTACGTCATGCTGAACGCGTTTCAGCATCACATTGCAAGATTTTACCCTAAAACAAGTTCAGGGTAAAGAAATGGAGTTTGTCAAAAAATACTTAAAAAATTTAAAATATGGAATTTATTATGAATCCCTGGCCGTGGTATGTTTCCGGGCCGTTAATAGCTTTAGTAATGTTTCTTCTGCTTTTTGTGGGAAAACAATTTGGTATGTCATCTAACCTGCGTACCCTCTGTTCTGCCTCAGGGGCAGGAAAAGCAGCAGAATTCTTTCGCTTTGACTGGAAAAAGGAGCGCTGGAATCTTATTGTAATAGTGGGTGCTGCCATAGGTGGTTTTCTAGCTTCATATTACCTTTCAGATAATACGGTTGTAATTGCAGATAGCGTCGTACAAAAATTACAGGGTTATGGTATAGAAAGTGCCGGCAAAGCTTATTTACCCACAGAGATATTCAGTCTTGAAGCATTATCTAGTCCTAAAGTTCTGGCTATACTTATCATTGGTGGATTTCTGGTAGGTTTTGGTGCGCGTTATGCCGGGGGTTGTACTTCTGGTCATGCTATTTCCGGACTCAGTAATCTTCAGTTGCCATCTCTAATTGCCGTAATAGGTTTCTTTATTGGTGGGCTGGTAATGATTCACCTTATTTACCCTTTAATATTTTAAAAGATGAAAACACTAGTATATTTAGTTATAGGAATATTTTTTGGCATTATTATGTACAAATCAGAAGCTGCTTCTTGGTTTCGTATTTACGAGATGTTTGAGTTTGGTTCTTTCCATATGTATGGCATAATGGGATCTGCACTTGCTATAGGTGTAATTGGCGTTCAACTTATTAAAAAGTTTAAAATAAAAGCCCTGGGAGGTACAGAAATGTCTTTAAAACCTAAAGAAATGGGTCTTTACAGATACATTATTGGCGGAATTATTTTCGGTCTTGGCTGGGCTCTTGCTGGTGCATGCCCTGGGCCTATGTACGTTCTTGCCGGTGCAGGTTATATTTCTATTTTAGTCGTAATTTTTGGTGCGCTTTTAGGCACTTTTGTATATGGTTTGGTTAAAAATAAATTACCTCATTAAAAAGAATTCATAACTATCAGATTTCATTGTGATTGAAGCATTTAAAAGATACTTATCATAAAATGGCTTATCCTACCGATTAAAGAGGTAATATTTATTTCAGTTTCCTAAATTTGCCGCAAACTAGATGTATGCTTATAATGGGAATTGCCGGTGGGACCGGAAGCGGTAAAACCACCGTGGTAAATCAGATTGTTCATGAATTGCCAGAAGGCGAAGTGACTGTGATTTCTCAGGATTCATACTATCGTGATACTTCACATTTAAGCTATGAAGAGCGTGTAAAAATCAACTTTGATCATCCACGAGCTATAGATTTTGAGCTGCTCTGCTCCCATCTTGAAGATTTACGAGCAGGTAAAACCATTGAGCAGCCCGTTTATTCTTTTGCAAAACATAATCGCACTGAAGACAAAGTAATTACGCATCCGCGAAAAGTCATAATTGTTGAAGGAATTCTTATCCTTACACATCCTGAAATACGCGAACTTTTTGATATAAAAATCTTTGTGCATGCAGATTCTGATGAGCGCTTGATACGCAGATTAAAACGCGATATTGCAGAGCGTGGTCGTGATCTGGAAGAAGTTTTAAACCGCTACCAAACGACTTTAAAACCTATGCATCAGCAATTTATTGAACCTACTAAAGAATTTGCAGATTTAATTATACCTAATAACCGCTACAATACAGTGGCTATTGACATCGTTCGTACTATAATAAATCAACGTCTCACTTAAAATGGGAATCAAAAAGCTCAAGAAAAATCCATGGTTCAGAATTTTGAGCAATAAGTATGTGCTAATACTTGTGATCTTTACTGTCTGGATGTTTTTTTTTGATGCAAATAGCTGGTTTATTCATAAGGAATTAAACGACGAAATTGATAAACTTGAAGGTAATAGAGAATATTTTAAAAAAGAAATAAAAAAGGATAAGCTTCAGATAGAGAAATTAAAGGATAGTGAAGAGCTAGAACGCTTTGCACGTGAAGAATATCTAATGAAAAAGGATAACGAGGAGATCTACATCATTGAGTATGAAGATAGCCTTCAAAACGACGAAGATAATGAGTAAAAATCTTTTTTCTGAGTTTGATCCTGTTTCTGCCAAAGCCTTTAAGCAAAAAATACAATACGATTTACAGGGCGCAGATTATAACGAGACGCTCGTGTGGCACAGTGATGAGGGAATTGATGTTAAACCCTTTTATCATCGTGATGATGTAAAAGAAATACAAAGCATCCCGGGATTGCCATATAAATGGAATATCGCTGAAGAAATATTTATTATCAATCCCCTAGTTTCTGCAAAAACCGCAAACGCTTCAATTAAAAATGGCGCTGATGTTATTTATTTTAAAGCTGATAAGCCATTTAATTGTGAAATTTTACTTGCAGGAATAGAACAAAAGGTTCCGCTGTATTTTAACCCAAATTTTTTTCAAAAAGACTTCCTTA
>JBALXG010000403.1:0-3219 GCA_036961055.1 Leeuwenhoekiella sp.
GCATAACCACCATTCACTGCATTTTGAATAATGCTTACTTCTGGGAAATTTTCTTCTAAAAAAACAACTGAATCATCTGTTGACGCATTGTCTATGACATAGACTTTTGCATCTTCGTTAGAAGAAGCGATAACAGCGGGAAGAAACCGGGAAAGCAGTTCTCTGCCGTTCCAATTAAGTATAACTATAGCAATTTTCACTGGCGCAAATTAAGGGGAATAGACCGGTATTTCTTTTAAAAAAACATATTTTTCTGCTGAATAATCAAGAAAACAGTAAAAATGATCGTGCCCATTAGTAACCATAAGAAGTGATGCCTTTAATGCAAGATTATAACGAGCGATTTGATCAAAAGTTTCCTGAGTGATTTTAACCGAAGGTGCCTTGCATTCTACTATTAGATTAATTGTTCCATCTTTATTAAAAACGACAATGTCATATCTTTTTTTTGTTCCGTGCAAAATCACTTCTTTCTCAACATTTATGAGTGAGAGCGGATACATGTATTCTGAAATTAGAAAATTGACGGTATGTTGACGAACCCATTCTTCTGGCGTGAGACGCACAAATTTTTTACGAATACGATCAAAAATGAACGATTTATTTTCGCTATTTTTGAACCGAAAAGTATAGCCGGGAAAGTTTAATTTTTGCATCGACTCAAAGGTAATCAACCCTTGTTATTTTCCCAACAGGTTATATAGATACACTAAAACTACAATCAAATTCTTTTGTGGAAGAAGCAAATCGCATAGTAGCAGATATTAAAAAAGGTAATATAAAACCCATTTATTTCTTAATGGGGGAAGAATCTTATTATATAGATCAGCTATCTGATTTTATTGATAAAAATGTTTTAACCGAAGAAGAAAAAGGTTTTAATCAGGTTGTACTCTATGGGCGAGATGTAACAATTGATGACATTGTTTCTCAAGCCAAAAGATATCCCATGATGGCCGAAAGGCAGGTGGTGATTGTAAAAGAAGCCCAGGCGCTATCAAGAGATATTGATAAGCTGGAGGCTTATGCTGAAAATCCACAGCCTTCTACCGTTCTTGTTATTTGCTACAAATATAAAAAGCTTGATAAGCGTAAAAAGGTTTATAAGCAAATTGCTAAAAACGGGATCGTTTTTGAAAGTAAAAGACTTTATGAAAATCAAGTAGGTGACTGGATAAGACGCGTAATGAGTGGTAAAGGTTATGTGGTGGAGCCTAAAGCAGCCCATATGCTGGTAGAGTTTTTAGGAACAGATTTAAGCAAAATATATAACGAACTTTCAAAATTAATGCTGGTTCTTCCGCAGGGAAGTAATATAACTCCGCTTGCGATAGAAGAGAATATAGGCATTAGTAAAGACTTTAATAATTTTGAATTGCGCAAGGCAGTAGGAGAGCGAGATGTACTTAAAGCACATAGAATAATTAATTATTTTGCTCAAAACCCTAAGGATAATCCTATGGTTGTTACAATTGCTTTATTATTTGGTTTCTTTCAGCAATTATTGATGTATCATGGTTTGCCCAGTACAGACAAAGCGAGTGTGGCAAAAGCCTTGGGAATAAATCCGTTTTTTGTTAGTGAATACGTATCTGCTGCCAGAAACTATCCTATGAAACAGGTAAGCCAGATAATTAATTTATTACGTCAGGCAGATGTAAAAAGTAAGGGAGTAGGAGCATATAATCTTGCTCAGGGCGATTTACTTAAAGAATTACTTGTGGGGATAATGCGTTAATTAGCAGTTGTTCGATTCTGGAAAATATAATTTAAGTATGCTAAAAGAGCTTCAGATTAATCAAAATGAAGGGCAGCTGTATGACATGCTACAATAGCGGCTGTCTCTGTGCGTAAGCGGCTATTGCCTAAGGTGACAGGAGAAAAATTATTATCTAAAGCAAGTTTAATCTCCTCTGTTGAAAAATCCCCCTCAGGACCTATTAAAATCAGCATATTTGACCCAAAAATCGACTTTTTTAAAGAAAGTCTTTTTGTCTCTTCGCAATGAGCTATGAATTTTTGACTTTCAGTCTGAGAATTTTTAGCAATGAATTCTTTAAAAGAAACAGCTTCATTTAAAACAGGCTTATATGCTTTCAATGACTGTTTCATTGCGCTTTGAAGTATTTTTTCATACCTATCTTCTTTAATTACCTTACGCTCGCTGTGATCACAAATAATAGGAGTAATTTCTGTGATTCCTATTTCGGTGGCTTTTTCTAAAAACCATTCATAACGATCATTAAGTTTAGTTGGCGCGACGGCCATGTGTAAACTATATGGCAAAGGTTGCTCATGATTAGACTCGAGAATTTTAACACCACATCTTGAAGGACTAGCTTCGGTTATTTCTGCGATAAAAAAATCACCCTTTCCGTTAGTTAAATCGAGTAAATCACCTGCTTTTTTGCGTAAAACTTTAATGATGTGCTTGCTTTCATCTTTTGGAAGAACGACCGTCTTGGCAGAAGCTTCAATTTCAGGGTAGTAGAATAATTGCATTTTAAAATTTTAATCTAGCTGAAGCTATTACCTTATTATCTATATATTCTTTTTCTTTAAAATCTTCCTGCATATATTTAAGATATCCTACAATTCCTATCATTGCTGCATTGTCTGTGGTATATTCAAATTTAGGGATATAAGTGATCCAGCCTTTCTTTTGAGATTCCTGCAACGCGTTACGTATTCCGCTATTTGCAGAAACACCACCACCCACAGCAATTTGTTTAATACCGGTTTGTTTTACCGCCAGTTTGAGTTTATCCATTAAAATCTGAATAATGGTATATTGTATTGAAGCGCAAATGTCTTTTAAATTCTTAGTTACAAAGTCAGGATCTTTTTTTATCTCACGTTGATAAAAATAAAGCACCGCAGTTTTGAGACCACTAAAGCTAAAATCCAGACCATCTACTTTAGGCTTTGTAAAAGTGTAGGCTTTAGGATTACCTTCTTGAGCATATTTATCAATTAAAGGGCCACCGGGATATGGCAGACCAAGTATTTTTGCGCTTTTATCAAAAGCTTCTCCTACCGCGTCGTCAAGAGTTTGCCCCAGTATTGTCATATCAAAATAATCATCTACGCGCACAATCTGAGTATGACCACCAGAGATTGTCAATGCAAGAAAGGGAAAAGTGGGTTTAGGCTTATCTTCTTCAATAAAATGAGCGAGAATATGTGCCTGCATGTGATTAACATCAATTAAAGGCAGAT
>JBALXG010000404.1:0-3205 GCA_036961055.1 Leeuwenhoekiella sp.
TATGCAGATCAGGTAATTTACCTTTCCATTCTGAAGCAGATAGGGTTTTAATAAACTCACTTGGTAGACTTATATCGCACGCGACACATAATTGGGTATGTTTATCTAAAGAATTACAAAGCTCTTCAAGCATTTTGTTGTTGCGATATGGCGTTTCTATAAAAATCTGAGATTGATTTTGTTCCAGCGAAATATGTTCAAGCCTTTTTATTTCCTTTCGTCTTTCTTTTTGATCAATAGGCAGATAACCATTAAAAGCAAAATTTTGTCCATTCATGCCGCTACTCATCATTGCCATTAAAATAGAGGAGGGCCCTACTAAAGGTATAACCCGTATTCCTTTTATATGAGCAATTTTAACTATTTCTGCTCCGGGATCTGCAATTCCCGGAACGCCGGCTTCAGATAATAAACCAATGGATTTACCTTCAAGACAAGAATTTAAAAAAGCAGGAAAATCTGAAACTTCCGTGTGTTTATTCAGTATATGCAGTATTAAACCTGGTTGGGATTTGTCTGGCGTGAGTGATTTTATAAAGGCTCGTGCAGATTTTTCGTTTTCAACAATAAACTCATCAATTTCTTCTACAATTTTTTTAACTGAAACTGGTAAAACGTCAAGTGGGGGAGTATTGCCTAGAGTTGTGGGAATTAGATATAATTTGCCAACTCCATTAAAATTTTGCATGCTAGTTTATGATTAGTTTTTGAGTGCTTATTTTATTTTTTCCGCTAGCGATTTTCACCATATATAAGCCACTTTTTAGACCTGAAACGTCGATTTCTTGCTCATTTTGGTTGATTTTTTTATCAATAATTAGCTTGCCTAATATGTTGTATATTAAAATACTGCCACCTTCTGTGCTGCTAATAATATGTATCGCTGATTTTGCCGGATTAGGATAGATTTTGATTTTCTCAAGGCTAGCTGCTTCTACGCTCAGATTTTTTTCAATTATTTTATATACTGTACCGCTTACACTGCCTGTAATATACATTTCTCCAGCATTATCAAGCCCAAAACTGCTAAATGCATTATCAGAAAAGGGCTCTGAATATTGTATAGCATAATTATCAGAGCCGTCAGCAGTTATAAGTCCAATTTCACCACTGCAGTAATCTGCGAAAATATATTTACCTGTAAGATTAGGAAATTCACTCCCACGATAAACGTAGCCGCCCGTAACAGAGCATTTAAAGACGCCGTCATTGTCGTGAGAATAATTTGCCACAGGAAATGTGAGCGCATTTATATCTGGGCAGGTTGATTCGTTATTAAATGTATTGTCTGCTTCATAACAGCGCCATCCATAATTTAAACCAGAAGCAGTAGCAAGTACTTTGTTTATTTCTTCATAAATATTTTGACCAACATCTGCAATCCAAAGATTGCCTGTGCCATTATCAAATGAAAATTTCCATGGATTACGCAATCCATATGCCCATATTTCATCTCTCGCGTCAGGATTATCTATAAAAGGATTGTCTGAAGGAATTGCATATGTTGCATTTGAATCAATATCAAGTCTCAGGAGTTTTCCCAAGAAGGTATTTAAATTCTGCGCACGGTTTTCGGGATCACCAGCATTACCACCATCTCCCAGACCAATATATAAATAGCCATCAGGACCAAAAGCGATACAACCACCATTATGATTACTGTAGGGCTGCGTCTGTGTGAGAATAATTGTTTCTGAACTAGCGTCTGCTATATCTGCGTTTTCTGTACTTACATTGAATTTAGCAATCGTCGTGTTACCATCAATATTAGTATAATTAACAAAGAAAATTCCATTAGTTTGATACGATGGATGAAATGCAAGACCAAGAAGGCCTTTTTCACCGCCTGTACTTATCAAAGGCGATAAATCCAGAAACGGTGTTTCATTTACATTTCCGTCTGAAGAGACTATTTTAATTAGTCCGCCTTGTTCTACAATAAACAAACGATCATCACCGGCATTTTGTATATTAAGAGGTTTTGTAAAACCAGTTGCAAAGCTCTCAATATCTATCTGTTGCGCATAAAAATTTAAACCTGAAAATACAAAAAGCAGAATAATAATTTTTTTCATAATTCAGAGGATTGAGCACTGAAATTTACAAAATGCAGCTTAATGATTCTGTAATTTCTCTGAAATCTTATCAGTGGCCTCATCAAGCATTTTATAAACGTTGTCAAAACCTCCTGGGCCGCCAGTATAAGGATCTGGTACATCAACGCCTTCTTCGGGAAAAATTTCGTCTAAAATAAGATGTACTTTTTGTCTGTCCTTTTCATCATGGGCAAGACTTAAAACGTCTTTATAATTAAACTTATCCATCACATAAATATGATCGTAAGTGTCAAAAAAGTCTGAATTAAACTGCATCCCGCGTTGTGCAGTAATATCTAGTCCATTCTTTTTTGCTACGGCTATACTTCTAGAATCTGGGGGATTGCCTATATGCCAATGACCAGTGCCGGCAGAATGAACTATAAAATTTTCAGGATCAAGTTTTGATTTTAATAATCCTTCAGCTAGAGGAGACCTGCAGATATTGCCAAGGCAAACCATCAAAATTTTGGTCTTCATTTCTTTATTTTTTTTGAATTATAGTAAAATCAGCATCTGGAACGATGCATAACTACATTGTAAGTTTTTTATTTAAATCTTCAACGTATTTTCTAAATTGTTTATCTGTTGCCGAAAGATTATCAACTGTCTTACAGGCGTGCAACACAGTCGCGTGATCGCGTTTACCTATTTGTGAACCTATACTTGCAAGTGAAGCTTTTGTAAGTTTTTTAGCAAAAAACATAGCAAGTTGCCTCGCCTGTACAATATGGCGTTTACGGGTTTTAGACTGCAACGTATCTACATCCATCTGGAAGTAATCGCTTACCACTTTTTGAATGTAATCTATAGAAACTTCACGTTTAGTATGTTTTACGTAATTATCTACAATCTTTTTAGCAAGATCAAGCGTGATTTCTTTTCTATTAAACGATGAATGCGCAATTAAAGAAATAATCGCACCTTCAAGTTCACGAATATTAGTCTTGATATTGTTTGCAAGAAATTCAATAATATCTTCTGGCATCTCAACACCATCCTGATATAATTTATTCTTTATAATAGAAATACGGGTTTCAAAACCTGGTTGATGTAACTCTGCAGAAAGTCCCCATTTAAAACGAGATAAAAGACGCTGCTCAATATCC
>JBALXG010000405.1:0-3190 GCA_036961055.1 Leeuwenhoekiella sp.
AAGTCGATTTTATAAATCGTCCCACGCGGGATTAAAAGATAATCGCCATAATTAAAATCGAGATTACCCAAATGCGTTCTTAGTTTTCCGCTGCCTCGGTGCACAAAAATCAATTCGTCCTCGTCACTATTCTTATAAAAATAGTCCTGTGAACTTTCCTGAGGTGCTGCCAGTTGAATGGTGCAATCACTGTTTGTGAGAATAGATTTTCGGCTTTGTAGATAATCTTTTTCAGGCTTGATCTCAAATCCGCGAAAGCGATAAGACTGTATGTGATTTGCTTTGGCAATTTTTGGCTTTACGCTATAACTTCCTTTTATTTCTTTAACCTGAGTAGGGCGATTCTCATGGTACATATTTGTATACATCCCTTCAAAACCTATTGTGCCAAATAGCTGCTCATAATAGAGATCACCATTAGGCTTTTTAAAGATTGTATGACGTTTATGAGGTATTTTACCCAGTTTATGATAGAATGGCATAGCAGTATTTTTAGGCGAAAAAATTTAGAATTAACAAATTCCTTAAAAATCGTCTGTTTACTATCAAATATCGTAAAAAAAGGGCAAAAATTCAACCTATTTTGCCTAAAACCAAAAACCTAAGCTAAAATACCAGGTTGCCTCTTTTAATTCTGGAGAATATGCGATTTTAGACTGTAACGGGCCGATAAAGGTTTCTAGTCCATAGCCTAAAAAATAGCCAGTATAATCTGGTGCTGTAAACCAGTTTCCGGTAGAAAAAATCTTATTGTCAATATTAGCAACATTTACCCCCAGGTTTACGTGATTTTTTCGATGAAAATTATAATCAAATGTGAGTGTTGATTTTACAAATCCGTCACCACCTGTGCTTATAAAGTCGTAACCATAGAATGGCACCATGTTGTTAAGTGGATTATTGCCCCAGCCACCAAGGAAGAAATCCAGCGAATTGACATCTTCTCCTGCAATTTTAAAACCACCTTCACTTTCTATAAGCATGCTTAATTTAGGAGCCAGCGTGGTAGCATATTTTATGGCGGCTTTACCTATTGAAAACTGACTAAAAACATCATTATAATCTGACGATAAAGCATATAAATTAAAAGTTCCGTCAAAAAACCAGCCGTGAGTAGGAAAATACTTATTGTCAAATGTATCTAATCTTAGTTTACCAAAAACGCTAAAAAAACTGCTGTTTTCAAATTTATAATTATCGCCGTTTGCTTTAGAAATAGTTTCTGTTTCAACACCTATATATTTATGTTCCAGACCCAGATCTAAAGAAAATTGTCGCTCAAAAAGTGTCTGCAAATAAATTTGGTTTGTAAAATCCTTATATTTTATTGAAAGGTTATTAACACCCTCAAGAGGTAAGTCTGAAATTTGCCTGATAAATGTAGTATTTACTCTTTTTTCAAAGGTATTAAAGCTTGATTTTGCACCAAAGCTTATATAAAACCCATTATCGCTATAATAATCAAACTCGTATCTAATATTATCTCCTAAAATTAAATCCAGCGATGCAACATCATTTTTAAAAATGAGCCGCTTTTTAGTGATGTTGCCTAATACTGCACTTTTATATAAATCATCATAATGTATACCAGCACGCAAATATGTGGTGATGTCACTTTCCCTTACAGCTAGCTCCAGATGTACTCTACCGTCATCATATTTTTCCAGGTGGTGATCAATACGCTCAAAATTTCCGGTAGCGGCAAGATTATTAATGCCGCTAAAAAGTTTTTTATATGTTGTTTTTGACGGCGGATTTATTTTTAGTTTACCTAAAACGTATGAACGTGTGTAATACGTATTACCAGTTATATTTACACTTTTAAGATCTAAACTATCATTTGCCTGATTTTTTAAAGGTGGCTTTATATAAAACTGCTTTTGGCGGGATTCAAGATTATCTAGTTCTTTTTTAAATTCTTTTGCTTTACTTTCTCCACCCGCTATAATTTCATCTCCTTTATCAAAGTCTACAACAGTATAATTATCAATATTCGGTTTAATATAAATATCTGTCTTTCTTGCCTTTTCTGCCATCGCAGTAATAGTGCGGTAGTTATTTATTTGAATAAGGATTTCTGGAGCGCTTTGCAATTCTTTGCGGCTTCTTAAATCATCCTGAACGTCTACCCCTATTATATAATTAGCACCCCGCGCGCGCAACTCTTCTACAGGATAGTTATCAATGACACCGCCATCTATTAACAATCTACCATCAACCGTTACGGGGCTAAAAAGAGATGGAAGCGCACCACTTGCTGTTATTGCCTGTGGTAAAAAACCATGATCTAGTACCACAGCGGTACCTTTCTCAATATCTGTAGCTATACAAAAAAAAGGAATGGGTAATTTGCTAAAATCATGTATGTCATTTACATGTTCTGTAAGCTGAGAAAACAGGTTATAAATATTCTGACCTTTTGATAGTGCCGAAGGAAATGAAATTTTAAAATTATTAAATGGTAAGGCGATAGCATATTTCTCAGCATCATTCTTCTCATAAAGTGTCTGAGATTCACGCGGCAGAAAATCCTGAATTAATTTATTAAAATTTACTGCTTTAAATATAGAATCTAATTGGTTAGCCGTATAACCCGAAGCATAAAGAGCTCCTATAATGGCTCCCATACTCGTGCCACCTATATAATCTATCTTAATCCCGGCTGCTTCTATTTCTTTAAGCACACCTATATGCGCGAGCCCTTTTGCACCGCCACCACTAAGTACCAGACCTACTTTTAAATCTTTTCCCTGGGGTTGCTGTGCATTTACATTCACAACAAACAACGTAAGAAGAATTACCAGGAAAGTTTTCATTCGTTATTTTTATAGTGATTGAGAATAATTTTTGCCTTTGCCGGTCCTACTACTTCAGCAAGGGTTTTTTCTGAAGCTTCTTTTACCCGACTAACAGATCGAAAATGTTTTAAAAGTTCAACAACTGTTTTTTCACCTATACCTTTTATAACATCCAGTTCTGTGCCTAAAGCCGCAGTGCTTCTCTTATTGCGATGAAAGGTAATACCAAAACGGTGCGCTTCATTACGCAACTGTTGAATAATTTTAAGAGATTCGCTCTTTTTATCCAGATAGAGCGGTATTGAATCTCCCGGATAATAAATTTCTTCTAGTCTTTTTGCAATGCCTATAATGGCTATTTTACCGCGTAAACCTAAAGTTTCTAATGCGGC
>JBALXG010000406.1:0-3164 GCA_036961055.1 Leeuwenhoekiella sp.
TCTGACGTACAATCTCGACTCCATTTATCTCATCACCATGTATACCGGCGGTAATCAGTACACAAGGTCCTCGCTTTTTTGATCTGCTAATTATTATAGGAACTTCAACAGATGTTGTTGTGTAGAGTTTGGCCATATTAAAGTTGATGGTTTTTTTACCACCAGGCATTATATGCTGACCTAAAATTGTAAGTATGTTATTTTCGTCTATGCTGGCCATAGATTAAATGCCACGTTCTATATATCGTATTATGCTCTTAGCAATATCTTTACTTGTTGCTTTCTCAATACCTTCAAGTCCAGGTGAAGAATTTACCTCAAGAATAAGTGGGCCGCGGGCACTTTGTAACATATCAACCCCGGCAACACCCAGTCCCATAGCTTTAGCAGCTTTAATCGCTGCGTTTTCTTCATCATCAGTAAGCTGAATTATATCTGCTGTACCACCTCTGTGCAGATTAGACCTAAATTCTCCTTCTTTACCCTGGCGTTTCATTGCTCCCACTACAATACCATCAACAATAAAAGCTCTTATATCTGCACCTTTTGCTTCTGCTATAAATTCCTGAACAATAACACGAGCCTGTAAACCATTAAAAGCTTCAATTACAGATTCTGCTGCGTTTTTTGTTTCAGCTAAAACAACGCCAAGACCTTGCGTTCCTTCTAATAATTTTATAATGAGTGGCGCACCGCCTACATGGTCAATTATTTCGCCCACGTCTCTCGAGTAATTGGTAAATACAGTTTTAGGAAGTCCTAATCTGGCTCTAGATAAAATCTGAAGGCTTCTCAATTTATCGCGGCTACGTACTAAAGCCTGCGATTCTGTAGTGGTAAAACATCCCATCATTTCAAACTGGCGCACAACAGCGGTACCATAATAAGTGATAGAAGCTCCAATTCTGGGAATTATAGCATCTGTATCAGAAAGATAACGCCCTTTATAATAAACACTAGGTTTACGCTTTTCTATAATCAAATCACATTTAAGTGGGTCGATTACTTCTACGTTATGCTTGCGTTTTTTTGCGGCTTCAATTAAGCGCTGGGTGGAATATAAATTACTATTCCTTGATAATATCTTTATGTTCATGAAGTTTTTGATTGTAAGAGACATCTGTGAGTTCAGTGTCTACAATAAATTTTTTGGTGAGGAATTTTCTGCCTATCAAAACCGGAAAGCGCATATCATCCCGCGAACTTAAAGTAAGCGAAATCTTATAGGTTTTATTAAATATTCTTATATCAGACTGCACGACATATCTATACTGAATATCACCATTACTGCTTTTAACGGCTGTAATATCATATTCGGTAAAGACCATTTCCCGGTCATTGTAATATGGGTGCTGAGGATCTAGAAAGGTGCAACTAAGCTTGTCTTCTTCTTCTCTTATATGATTACAATGAATTGATGATGTATAGGCTCCCGTATCGACTTTAACATCGATATTTTCAAAGCCCATTAGGGGAAAATCTGCTTTATCTGTGCGACCTATTATTTTCTTTGCCAAAAGATATTTTTTATTAAAACTAAGGTGCCTTAGGCGGTATGAGAACAAATGTATAGTAAGTTACAACCTTAAAAAAAAAATTATGTTTAAAATAAGATTTTGTTAGTAAAATGATTTTAAGTAGATTTTAAATTAATCAAAATAAGAGAAATTTTCAGGCGTAAAAGTTTGTTTTTTAAGAACCCAAATAGCCTTAAATTTGACTCTGATGAATCTACCAGATCTCGAGATACAATTAAAAACGCTTCCTAACAGCCCCGGTGTTTATCAATATTATGATAAAAACGGGAAGTTATTATATGTAGGCAAGGCAAAAAATCTTAAAAAACGTGTTGCTTCTTATTTTACAAAAAAACACGATAATGCCCGCACTCATGTCCTTGTAAAAAAAATAGTTGATATAAAGCACATTGTAGTAAACAGCGAGACAGACGCACTCCTGCTGGAAAATAATCTTATAAAAAAATACCAGCCACGTTACAATGTAATGCTCAAGGATGACAAAAGTTATCCCTGGATTTGCATAAAAAAAGAACGTTTTCCCCGGGTTTTCCCTACCAGAAGACTAATAAAAGATGGCAGCGAGTATTACGGCCCGTATACCAGTATGAAAACTGTGCATACACTGCTTGATCTAATAAAAGGATTGTACCCTCTGCGTACTTGCAATTATGATCTTTCTGCCGAAAAAATTGATTCTGGTAAATATAAAGTTTGTCTTGAATATCATCTGGGTAATTGCTACGGACCATGTGAGGCTAAATATTCTGCTGAAGATTATCATGATAATATTGATGCCATACGTGAGATTGTAAAAGGAAATTTTAAAGATTCTCTTTTTCGTTTTCGTAATCAGATGAAAAATCATGCTGATAACATGGAGTTTGAAGATGCGCAACGTATAAAAGATAAAATAGATATTCTTGAAGGATATCAGGTAAAAAGTACGGTAGTAAATCCTAAAATCAACAATGTAGATGTTTTTAGTATTGTCTCTGATGAAGGTTACGGTTATGTAAATTTTTTACAAATTTCGCATGGCGCAATTATCAGGTCTCATACCCTCGAAATCAAGAAAAAACTTCAGGAATCAGACGAGGAATTGCTAGAAATAGGAGTTGTTGAGATACGCCAGCGCTTTAATTCACAATCACCAGAGATTTATGCCCCTTTTAAAATAGATGTGGGCGAAAATCTAAAAGTTACCGTGCCTCAACTGGGAGATAAGAAGCGTATTGTAGAATTATCTGAGCGCAATGCAAAATTCTTTAGGATGGAGCAGTTTAAACAAACAAAAATTGTAGATCCAGATCGACATACAAACCGAATAATGGCTCAAATGAAGGCAGATTTGCGTTTGAGCGTAGAACCACGCCATATTGAATGTTTTGATAATTCTAATATTCAGGGAACAAATCCTGTTGCAGCATGTGTGGTTTTTAAAAACGGAAAAGCCAGTAAAAAAGATTACCGTAAATTTAATATCAAAACCGTCACGGGAGCAAATGATTTTGCTTCAATGGAGGAGGTTGTTTTTAGACGTTACAGGCGATTGCTTAATGAAGGAGAAGATCTCCCTCAACTTATAATTGTAGATGGCGGGAAGGGACAGCTTTCATCTGGGGTTGCCGCATTAGAAACTTTAGG